>DAIQQI010000313.1:0-4009 GCA_036786925.1 Steroidobacteraceae bacterium | reverse complement strand
GCCAGGCGGCTGAGAACGGCGAGCCGGTCGCGCGGCGCCATCCGGCGCCAGACGCCGGACGCAAACGCCCGGCGGCCGGAGGCCACGGCCTGGTCGATGTCGGCCTGGCCACCTGCGGCTACTTCGCACAGCGGCGCGCCGGTCGCGGGGTTGATGACTGTAAGTTGCGCTCCCTTGCCGGCAAGGTGCTCGCCATCGATGAAATGGCCGGTGGCATAACGCAATTCCCCGGCGCGTTTTTGCCAGTCGCTGCGGGTGTGTTTGATGGTCATAACCGGATCCTCTCGTTGCGGGTAGGATGATATGCCAAGCTAATTCCGATCCACATAAAGTCTTGCCGGCTGGTAGATAATCTTTGCTGTGGCCCGGCCACGGCCTGTGCGACGCTAACCCCTGTAATTCGCCCCTGCGGAGTAAGCCAGTGAACGAAAACCCCTCTCTAACACGCCGTCCGTCGGGGCGCGATGCGCGGCGCGCGCAACGCAGCGGACCGCTGCCGGACCATCTGCGGCCGGTCAAACCGGGCATGCCGAGCGGCCGTTACCAGCCTCTGACGCAGGACGGGGTCGAGCAGATACATCGCACGGCGCTACGGCTGTTGTCCGAGGTGGGTCTGGCGGATGCGACCGACACCGGCATCGAAGTGATGACCAAGGCCGGTTGCACGATGACCGACACCGGGCGGCTGTTGTTTCCGCGCGCGCTGGTCGAGGACACGGTTGCCAGGGCCGCGCGTAATTTCGTGCTGCACGGCCAGGAGTCGAAGCACGACATGGAGCCCTGGGGCAAGCGCGCGTACTTCGGGACCGCGGGCGCCGCGGTCAACATGGTCAACGCGCAAGGCGTCTACCGCGAATCGACGATCCAGGATCTGTACGACATCGGCCGCATTGTCGATGTCATGGAACACATTCACTTCTTCCAGCGCGCCGTGGTGCCGCGCGATATTCCCGATCCCTTCGAAATGGACTTCAACACCTGCTACGCGGCGGTGTCGAGCACCACCAAGCATGTCGGCAGCAGCTGGGTGCAGCCGGAACATGTGACGGCCTCGCTCGAAATGCTGCATGCCATTGCCGGTGGCGAAGACAAATGGCGCGCGCGCCCGTTTGTCAGCCAGTCCAACTGCTTCGTCGTGCCGCCGATGAAATTCGCGGCCGATGCCTGCCGTTGCCTGGAAGTCGCGGTCCGCGGCGGCATGCCGATATTGCTGTTGTCGGCCGGACAGGCCGGCGCGACCGCGCCGGCGGCGTTGGCCGGCGCGTTAGCCCAGGAAGTCGCCGAGGTGCTGGCGGGCCTGGTCTATGTGAACGCGCTGAAGCCGGGCCATCCCGCGATCTTCGGCACCTGGTGCTTCGTCTCCGACCTGCGCACGGGCGCGATGTCGGGCGGCAGCCCGGAGCAGGCCTTGTTGTCGGCCGCGGCCGGCCAGATGGCCAATTTCTATGACCTGACCGGCGGCACGGCCTCGGGCATGACGGATTCAAAAATCGCTGACGCGCAGTCGGCCGGTGAAAAGGCGCTGAACCACGCGCTGGTCGGCAATTCCGGCGCCAACCTGATCTATGAATCGGCCGGCATGCACGCCAGCTTGTTAGGTTATTCGCTGGAAAGCCTGATCATCGACAATGACATCATCGGCGCCACGCAACGCACCATCAAGGGCATTGAAGTGACCGAAGAGCGCCTGTCGTTTGAGACCATCAAGGATGTCTGCCTGAACGGTCCCGGGCATTTCCTTGGCAGCCCGCAGACCCTGGAGCTGATGCAGACCGAATACCTTTACCCGTCGGTCGGCGATCGCCGCAGTCCTAACGAATGGACCGAGCAGGGTTCGCACAGCGTCCTGGATCGGGCCGTGCACAAGGTCGAGGAAATTCTCGGCAGTCATTTCCCGAGCCATGTTTCCGAGGCCATCGACGCCGAAATCCGCCGCCGGTTCCCGGTGCGGCTCGCGCGTTCGGGCATGCTGCCGGCCGGCGCAGCTGCTGGCGCGGCACCCGCGCCCAAGCGCGTCACCGCCTAGGCCACATGCATTTACCGTCGCGCTGAATGTCACTGCCCAGTCACGCTAGTGTCGTCATCGTTGGCGGTGGGATCGCCGGCTGTTCGATCGCCTATCACCTGACGAAAATCGGTGTCACCGACGTGGTGCTGCTGGAGCGCAAGCAACTCACCTGCGGCACGACCTGGCACGCGGCCGGACTGGTCGGGCAGCTGCGCGCGACCCGCAACCTGACCGAGCTCGCCAAATACACGGCCGATCTTTATCGATCGCTCGAGGCCGAGACCGGCCAGGCCACCGGCTTCAAGCAGAACGGCTCGATCAGCGTCGCGAAGACGGCGGCCCGCTTCGAGGAGTTGAAGCGCGGCGCCTCCATGGGCAAGACCTTCGGCCTGGAAATCGATGAGCTGTCGACCGCCGAGATCAAGGAACGCTGGCCGTTGTTAGAGGTTGGCGACCTGGTCGGCGGAATTTTCATCCGCAAGGACGGCCAGACCAACCCGATCGACACGACCCAGGCGTTCGCCAAGGGCGCCAGGATGCGTGGCGCGCGCATTCTTGAAAACACACCGGTCAGCAGCGTGCGGGTCGAAAAGGGCCGGGCGGTCGGAGTCGAGACCGAGTCCGGCTACATTTCCGCGGACACGGTGGTGATCTGCGCCGGCATGTGGTCGCACACGCTGGGCCGCGCCTGCGGCGTGTCAATCCCGCTGCATGCGGCGGAACATTTCTACATCGTCACCGAGCCGATCGCGAAACTGCCGGGCAACCTGCCGGTGCTGCGTGTCTATGACGAATGCGCCTACTACAAGGAAGACGCCGGCAAGTTGTTAGTCGGCTGCTTCGAGCCGGTGGCCAAGCCCTGGGGCATGGATGGCATTCCCGAGAGCTTCTGCTTCGACACGCTGCCCGAGGACTACGATCACTTCGAGCCGATCCTGAACGCGGCGGTGCAGCGGGTCCCGGCGCTGGCTGACACCGGCATCCAGCTGTTCTTCAACGGCCCGGAAAGTTTCACGCCGGATGACCGCTACTACATCGGTGAAGCGCCGGAAGTACGCGACCTGTTCGTTGCCACGGGTTTCAACTCCGTGGGTATCGCGGCCAGCGGCGGCGCGGGCAAGGTGGTCGCGCAGTGGATTCTGGATCGCCGCCCGCCGATGGATCTCGCCGACGTCGATATTCGGCGGGCGCTGCCGTTCCAGTCGAATCGCAGCTACCTGCGCGATCGCACCGTCGAGACGCTCGGTTTGTTATATGCGATGCACTGGCCGTACTACCAGTACGAAACCGCGCGCGGCGCGCGCCGTAGTGTCCTGCATGACCGCCTGGTCGCCGCCGGCGCCTGCATGGGCGAGACCGCGGGCTGGGAGCGGCCGAACTGGTTTGGCGCGCCGGGCTCGAAGCCGCGCTATGAATATTCCTACGGCCGGCAGAACTGGTTCGAAGCCTGCCGCAGCGAATGCCTCGCGGTGCGCGACGCCGTGGCGCTTTTCGATCAGGCGAGCTTTGCCAAGTTCCTGGTCCAGGGCCGTGATGCCTGCGCGATTTTGAACCGCCTATCGACAGCTAACACCGATGTGCCCGTAGGGCGCATTGTCTATGCGCAGTGGCTCAATGACCGCGGCGGCATCGAGGCCGACCTGACCATCACGCGGCTCGCCGAAACCCGCTATCTGGTCGTGACCTCGGCGATTTGCCAGACCCGCGACCTGCACTGGCTGACCCGTCACATCGAGGACGCCGGCGATGAGCTGCACTGCGCGGTGACCGACATCACCGCGGGACTCGCGATGTTAGGTGTCATGGGTCCGCGCAGCCGCGAGCTGTTGCAGGCAGTCAGCGGCGCCGATCTCTCCAACGCGGCACATCCTTTCGGGCAGTCGCGCGAAATCGAGATCGGCTACGCGAAACTGCGCGCCAGCCGCATTACCTATGTCGGCGAACTTGGCTGGGAGCTGTATATCCCCGCCGAGCACGTATTCGATGTCTACGAGCGGCTGC
>DAIQQI010000312.1:0-4009 GCA_036786925.1 Steroidobacteraceae bacterium | reverse complement strand
TCGGTCGGGTCGCCCTGCATGGAATCCGCCAGCATGTCGCGATTCAGCACCTGCATCAGCTTGCGCCGAAACTGCTCCGCGCCCCAGGCAAACTGCCGCTGGTGCTCGATGCTGGTCCCGGCGATCTCCTGCGAGATCGCGCCTAACGCCAGGCGCGGCGACAGGATACTGGCGGCCTCGACCACGTCGATCTGCGCATCGATGGCATTCGCCAGCGAACCGAAGTGCTTGTCGTAGACCGCATTGCCGATGTCATCCTGGATGCCGAAGACCACGCCCTGGAAATTGACCGGCAGGTCCTCTTCACGGGTCACCTTGTAGATCTTCAGCAACGCGTCGCGGCGTTGCGCGATCCGCACCGCCGGCGGCACGCCGTCCAGCCCGGTCGCCAGGTCGGCATCGACGGCGCGCAGGAATTCCTGGGCATGCGGTGTCGGATGCAGCACCCGGCCCAGGTCGGCCGCCATGCGCGGCAGCACGAAACTGGTCATGGCCCAGAATGCTAACAAGACCAGCAAGGCGGCCTGCGACGAACGCGCCCGGGCCGACACGATCAGGGCGAGCAGCAGGATCAACGCGCCATAGATGCCGTGCACGGCAAGCAGCGCCAGCGCGGATGGCAGCCAGGTCATGCCAGAGGCAAGGACCAGTGACAGCGCACACAGCAGCAACAGCGGTGCAATCAGGATAACAGCTGCCAGCGCCAGGCCCAGAAACTTGCCGGTGAACAATTGCCCGGGCGTGGCGCCGGACGCCAGCAGCTGGCGCAGTGTCCCGCTCTCGCGCTCGCTGGACAGTCCGGCATAGCCCATCAGGATCAGGCCCAGGGGCACCAGGGTCTGAAACACGAAAGCCAGCGACAAGTCACCGAAGCGCAACAGCGGCGTCATGTCATCGGCCGGCCGGCCAGTCGCAAAATTGCGCTTGTGCGCTTCCAGCCAGATGGAAACGCCTTCATACGCGGACACGCCAGGGTCGAAGAACGCCAGCGGCAGCGCCGGACGAAACGCGTACAGGCCATAGTGTGCCGCCGAGTGCGGGTTCTTCTCACCCTGCTCGCGCCATTGCTGGGCCACTACGGCCTGCGCGGCGGCGCGCTCCTGCGACAAGGCTTCGAAGCGCACGCCGGCGCTGACCAGGGCCACGAGACCTAACAAAAAGAGCGCCAGGCCGCCCGCCAGCACGCGGCCGTCGCGCAGCGCGCCACGCAACTCCTTGGCAGCGATGGTCCGGATCATTTGCGGGCGCTAATGGCGCACTGGAAGCTCACGGGCATGTCGTGAGCATACCCGGTCTCAGCGCTGTGGGCGAAATGCGGCGGGAAACGGACCCAAGGTCAGGAGCAGCAGCCCCGCGCATCCCAGGCTAACACCGACCCATAGCAGGCCGGTCTGATAGCTGCCGGTCGTATCCCGCAACCAGCCGAACGCCGGTACCAGCGGGCCAGGTCCCATTGCGAAGGCCATGTAGACCCCGCCATAGATCTTTCCAAGTGCGCGTACTCCAAAATAGCGCGACACGAGGTACGCCATCAGGTCGACTTCGGCGCCGGCCGCCAGGCCACAGAGCGCAATGAAGAAACCATGCGCCCCCGGCCCGAATCCCGGCTGGCCCAGCAGCGCGATGCCGGTGGCCGATGCGAGGAAAAAGACGCAACCGACGAGCGGCGCCCAGATTCGATCGAGCATCAGGCCAATGAATATGCGACCGAGAATCAACGACAGGCCGAAAACCATGCCGGCGGTGTCGCCGGCCGCCGAGCGGCTGTAGCCGAGTTCGGTCAGGATCGCGACGAAATTGTTGAGGACGCCGGTAATGCCGCCCGAGAACAGAAAGAAAATTGCGAACAACACCCAGAAGCGATAGCCGCGCAGCGCCTGGCCGAGCGACAGGCCCGGCAGATTGTCATCGAGAATCTTGGCGTCGGCAGCCGCCATCGTGCGCGGCGGGTCGCGCGCCCAGGCCAGCGCCACCGGCAGCGCGACCAGCAGGATGAGGAGGCCGATCGCCACGTACCCCGCCCGCCAGCCCCAGTGATCGACAATACGCACCAGCTGCGGCTGGTACAGGAAACTGCTGAGGCCGCTGCCGATCAGCGAGATGCCGACCGCGAGACCGCGCTCGCGATCAAAACGCGGCACCACCATCTTCATGTACGACACCGCCAGCATGCCGCCGCCTAACAAAGCGGCGATGCAGTAGATGCCGTAGAACGACCAGATCGAATGGGTAAAAAGCCCGAGGGCGGCCATGCTGCTGCCAAAGCCGATGTGCGAGGCGATGATCAGCGGCCGGGCCGAGCGCCGATCGACCCAGTAGCCCACCACCGCCGACATCAGCACCACGGAGACCGCGACGATGGGCTGGACGCCCATGATCTCGGCAAGCGACCAGCCAAACTCCCTGCGCAGCGGCTCGATCATGACGCCGATCGAATACGGCAGGCCCAGCGTCGCGATGGCGCATGACATGCCCATGATCGTGGCGACCAGCACGCGCCATTCGCGCCTGATCTCGTCGCCGAATCGATACTCGGAGCTCAAGTCGGCTTGCGCTGCTGCATGTACTCGATGAAGTCCAGCCGCGGCTTGGTCCAGCTGGCAATGTCGAAGATCTCCGGCGTCTTGCGCTCGAGATTGGCGCGCGCCAGCGGCGGCAGCTCATCCAGCGAGGCCAGTTTGGCGCCGTAGGCCTTGCCGTAGGTACGGCCGGGCTTCTGCCCCATGCCGATCCAGGGATGGAAGCTAACAAGATTCTGGAACTGGACGAATGCCGGCGCGCTGGTAACGCGGCGGTTCAGGATATCCGAGGCCTGGGCGCCGAACACGTAATGCGAGTCCCAGAAATACATCGGGCCGCCCGCTTCCTTCGGCCAGCGCTCCGGTTTCATCGGGCTTGGAAATGAAAACGCGGACTGCGACGGCACCAGCACCAGGTCGCCGAACTGCTCGATGCGCATGGTCTTGGGTTTCAGCGTCGCTTCCGGACCCGTGATTACGCCGTCGGGACCGATCTCGACCGACAAGGGGCCGCCGACGAACTGCCAGACTTCGCGTTCCTCGCCGGTCACCGGATTCTTCCAGGTGTCGATCAACTCATCGGTATCGAATTTTGTGTAGACACCGACTTCGTGCACCTTGCCCTTGTAGTTGCCGTTCGGCAGCGGCTCCCACGCGGTGATGTTCAGGTTGGCCATGCTGACCATGGGAATCAGGTTCGCTTCGTTAAACCACAGGTACAGATGCAGGCGGCAGAAGGTGTAGACCGTTTCAGCGCCGCACGAGCCGCTGACCATGGCCCGGACGCGCGCGCGCTCGGCCGGATCGTCCAGATTGACGCGTTGCGCACGCCGGACCTTGGCGGCGCCCGCCGCGGCCATGTCCAGACCTAACAGTCCCGCCGTTCCGGCGCCCGCGGTCGCGGCCAGCGCTCCGCGCCGGGTCAGCAGTGATTTCTTCTTCATGGTGAGCTCCTCAAAACTCAGCCTAGAGGCATTTCCGGCGGCCTGCAAGTCATTGCACAGCCGGTCCGGGCTATGGCCACGGCGCGGTGCGCCATTGCATGCCGGCGCCTGCCGCCCTACAGTTGCGGGCATGAATAAATGCGTCGCTGGAATTGGTTTGTTAGTCATGGCGCTCCCGTCCGCGACCGCATTCGCACAGGCACCGGCCAGTTGCGACCTGCCGCGCGGCAAGGACGTTTTTCAGATGTGCGCAGCCTGTCACGCACTGACCGCGCAGGAATCGCGGCATGAAGGCCCGACGCTGGCCGGCGTCATCGGACGCAAGGCCGGCAGCCTGCCGGGATTCGCGTATTCCGCCGACCTGCGGGCCGCGGCCTGGGAATGGACACCCGGCTTGTTAGATACCTTTCTGGCGGCGCCGCGCAAGGCGGTTCGCGGCACGACCATGATGTTTACCGGCCTGAAGGACCCCGCGGACCGGGCCGCCGTGGTGTGTTACGTGGCCGAGGCGAGCGCGCTGCCCAAACCCTGACGAGCGCTCAGAAC
>DAIQQI010000311.1:0-4018 GCA_036786925.1 Steroidobacteraceae bacterium | reverse complement strand
TCGGTGATGCTGGTGCTGATCTACGGCCAGACCCGCGTGTTTTACCAGATGGCGAAGGATGGCTTGCTGTCGCCGATATTCTCGCGCATCAATCAGAAATACCACACGCCGGCGACCGGCACGCTGCTGTTAGGTGCGATCATCGCGGTGGCCGCGGCGGTGCTGCCGCTGAATGTCCTTGGCGACATGGTCAGCCTGGGAACCGCGGTGGCTTTCGCGATGGTCTGCATGAGCGTCATGTACCTGCGCAAGCGCAATCCGGAGCTGGTGCGGCCGTTCCGGGTGCCCTGGTATCCGCTGACCCCGATCCTGGGCGTGATTTCCTGCGCGCTGTTCATGATCGTGCCGATCCTGCTCGACATCATGTCCAAGGCATTCAATTACGACATTCTCGGCGCCATGGTTGGCAATCCCGGTGATGTGACCAGCGATCCGGTGGCACTGTGGCTGCTGGTCGGTTACGCACTGTTAGGTGTTTTCGTGTACACCTTCTACAGCTCGAAACACTCCAAGCTGCGCAATCCGGGCAAGTAATCGGGCGGCAAGGTCATGGCGCAGCACGACCGGCGGCTCGCGAACCGCATCCTGTTCGGCCTGGCGTTCGGTGCGGTGGCCGGCGCGCTGGTGCTGCTCACGGCCGGCATGTTCCCGGGTTTGCTGGAGGGCTCGCGCTGGCTGGCCAGGAACATCTTCGACCCGCTCGGGCAGGTGTTCCTGCGCATGCTGTTCTTCGTCGTGATACCGCTGGTATTCGCGTCGCTCGCATTAGGCGTTGCGCAGCTCGGCGATATTTCCAGGCTCGGGCCGCTGGCCGGACGCACCTTCACGTTGTTCTTCGTCAACATGTCGATCGCCGTGGCTCTCGGCATGATCACCATGAACGTGCTGCAGCCGGGCATGTCGCTCGATGCCGAGACGCGCATGCAGCTGGTGGCCGAGTATGGCGGCGATGCGCAGAAGCACATCGCAACGCAGGCGGCGCAACCGCAGATCGATCCCGCGGGCCTGGTCGACATGTTCATGCCGCGCAATCTGTTCGGCGCGTTTATCGGCAGCGATCGCGGCAAGCTGGGCGAAATGCTGCCGCTGATCCTGTTCGCGATCCTGTGCGGGGCCGCGGCGATCAAGATGGGCGAGCGGCGGCGCGGGCAGTTCACCTCGGGCCTGGAGGTCGTCAATGAACTGATGACCGGGATCGTGCACTTCGCGTTGCGGCTTGCGCCCTACGCGGTGCCCGCCATGATCTTCAGCGTGGTGGTCAAAATTGGCTGGCAGATCCTGGTGGCGCTCGGGCTGTTTTTCATCGGCTGCTTTGTCGTGATGCTGGTGCACCTGTTCGGCACCATGTCGCTGTGGATCCGGCTGCTGACCCGGTTCAAGCCGCTGGATTTCTGGGAGCGGGCGCGCCCCGCGCTGGTAACGGCCTTTTCGACCAGCTCCAGCAGCGCCACGCTGCCGGCCGCGCTGGCGGTCGCGCGCGAGGACCTCGGCCTGCGGCCCAGCGTCGCCGGGTTCGTGCTGCCGCTCGGTACCACGATGAACATGGCGGGCACCGCGCTTTACGAAGGCTGCGTGGTGCTGTTCGTGGCGCAGGTATTTGGCGTGGATCTCGGCCTGGCCCAGCAGCTGACGCTGCTGCTGCTCGCCGTGTTAGGTGCGGTGGCGGTCGCCGCCATCCCCGGCGGGTCGCTGCCGATCATCGCGGGCCTGCTGATTTCCTTCGGCATTCCGGCCGAAGGCATCGGCATCGTGCTGGGCGTGGACCGGCTGCTCGACATGACCCGCACCATGGTGAACGTCGGCGCGGATTTGGTGACGACCGCGGTGGTCGACCGGTTCGAGAAGAATTAGGACGAGGATGAAGGGCTCATGGCGCGGGCGGTGCGCAGTTCGAAAAGCAGGCTCCCAATCGCGCGCCCGCAGGGCGTGCGATTGCGAGCCTGACACGCGCTGACCTCGCGCCGGCCGTAGCCTGACAGCGCGAAAACCTAGATCACGCTGCCGATATCGGTCTCGCGCAATCCCGCCGGCGTCAGTGGCGCAATGAGCTGCACCATTTCCTTGAACAGCTTGGCGGGCGCCGCAATGATGTTGCCGCCCTGGGTGTAGGGCGCGCCGGTCAGCGTGCCCACGAGGCCGCCGGCTTCCTGGATGAGCAGCGTGCCCGCGGCGGTATCCCAGGCCTTGAGTCCGATTTCCCAGAAGCCATCGACGCGGCCCGCAGCCAGCCACGCAAGATCGAGCGCGGCGCTCCCCGGACGGCGCACGCCGGCCGCCTTCTGCATGATGGCTTTCAGCATCGCGAGGTAATCGTCCAGATAGTCGGCCTCGGCGCGATACGGAAATCCGGTTGCGATCAGCGCGCCTTCCAGTGTCAGCTGCTTGCTAACACGGATCTTCTTGCCTTCGAGCTGCGCGCCAGCGCCGCGCGAGGCGGTAAAGAACTCCTGGCGCATGACATCGAGCACCACGGCCGCTTCCAGGCGGCCGCGCACTTCGGCGGCGATCGACACCGCGAAGGTCGGAAAACCGTGCAGGAAATTGGTGGTGCCGTCGAGCGGGTCGATGATCCAGCGGACTTCGCTCGCGGGATTGCCGCTGGCGCCGGATTCTTCCGCCAGGAAGGCATGGTCCGGGTACAGCTTGAGGATGTTATCTATGATCTCGCGCTCGGCGGCGCGATCGACCTCGCTGACGAAGTCGTTGCGGCCCTTGGAGGCGACGTCCAGGCTGTCGAGTCGGCCGAGGCTGCGCAGGATCACTTCGGCCCCGGCGCGCGCGGCGCGCTGAGCAAGATTCAGGAGCGGTTGCATGATGACAAAGAGCGTGGGATTACAGACGTTAGAATAGCACGCGATGAAAACCGTAGCCGACGCCCCGATCCGCATTGTCCTGGTAGCGACTTCGCACCCGGGAAATATCGGCGCGGTCGCTCGCGCCATGAAGAACATGGGTCTCAGGGACCTGGTGTTAGTCAGGCCGCGGCAGTTTCCACACGAGGATGCGACCGCGCGCGCCTCGGGCGCGGACGATGTGCTGGCGCAGGCCCGGGTCGTGGACAGCGTGGCCGAGGCGATCGCGGATTGCGGTCTGGTCGCCGCCACCACCTCGCGCGAACGCGACCAGAATACGCGGGTGCTGGATGTGCGCGACGCCGCCCTGGAGCTGGTGCGCGAGTCGGCACGCGGCCCGGTTGCGATCCTGTTCGGCAACGAGCGCTCGGGTCTCGCCAACGAGGAGATCGCCGCGGCGCGCCTGCTGCTGCGCATCCCGGCCAATCCGGATTACGCCTCGCTCAACATCGCCATGGCGGTGCAGCTTGTTAGCTACGAGATCTACCGCGCGCGCGGCGCGGCGGTCGAGGCGCCGCCCAATCCGGTGCCGCTCGCCACCGGCGACGAAATGGCGCAACTGTTCGAGCACTGGGAAACGGTCATGAACGAGGTCGAGTTCCGCGACCGCACTGCCTCCGGCATCCATTTGATGAACCGCGTGCGGCGCTTCCTGCTGCGCGCCGAGCTCGATCGCAACGAAGCTAACATCCTGCGCGGCTTCCTGACCTCGATCCAGGGCAAGCGCCGCCCGGCCGGCCGGGCCTGAATCCGCGTGCACGCGCCCATTTACCTCGATCATGCCGCCAGCACGCCGCTCGCGCCTGAGGTGCTGGCCGTCATGCAGGCGGTGCTGGGCGAATCCGGTGAATTCGGCAATCCCAGCTCCGTCACGCATGCGTATGGCCGTGCCGCGGCGGCGCGGGTCGCGCTGGCGCGCGGCCAGCTGGCGCGTCTGTTAGGTGCGCAGCCGGACGAGCTGGTGTTCACCTCGGGTGCGACCGAATCCAACAATCTCGCGATCCAGGGCGTGGCGCGGGCGCAGCGCGCCAGCCCGGGACACATCCTCACCTCGCGCATCGAACACAAGTCGGTGCTCGATCCCTGCGCCGAACTCGAGCGCCAGGGCTGGTCGGTCACCCGCGTCAAGCCGGAGCCGGACGGCCGTGTCAGCGCGGCGGCCATCG
>DAIQQI010000494.1:0-1241 GCA_036786925.1 Steroidobacteraceae bacterium | reverse complement strand
CCGACCATCCGATTTCGAGTCGGCGCCGTTATGACCACTTCGGTACCTCTCCAGCACGGTCATTTTGCAAGCGCGGTATTCTAAACCATGGCGCTCTACCCTGCTTTCCCGACCCGGCCGCGGCGGCCGGCGCTGGTCCTGGGGGTGACCCTGGGGCTGGTCGCACTGGCCGCGGCACTCGGCGCCTGCAGCCGTCCCGACAACTCCCTGGCAAAACTGCAGGAAAGTGGCGTGCTGCGGGTTGCCACCACCTTCGGCCCGCTGAGCTATTACCTCGGCGCTGAGGGACCTGAGGGCATCGACTACGAACTGGCGCGCGACTTTGCGGCGCGCCTGGGCCTGCGGCTGCAGGTCACCGCCTACCCGGATCGGGACGCGATGCAGGCCGCCCTGCGTAACAAACAGGCCGACCTGGCGGCCGCACACCTAACATTCGATGCCGGCTGGAGCCCGGACGGCCAGGCCACGCTGCCTTGTTACTCGATGCCGCAGGTGTTTGTCGGCGTGCGGGGCCGCACGCGGGCGAAGCAGCTGGCAGACCTGGCCGGGCTCAAATTGCTCGTGCACGAGCGCAGCCCGCAATTGCACCGCGCCGGGGAACTGCGCGCGGACATCAAAACCCTGCAGATCATCCAGGCCGGCCTGATGCCGGGCAAGGAATGGCCCGACCTGCTGATGGATGGCAGTGGCGATATCGCACTGGTGGATGCCGCGGAATTCGCGCTGGTCCGTAATAACCAGGTTCGCCTGATCGACGCCTTTGGCGACACCGAGGAGCGCCCGGTGCAATGGATCGTCCGCACCGGCGCCACGTCGCTGATTCAGGCCATCGACACGTTCTGCGCCGGCATCGATGGCGCAAGCCTGGTGGCGCGCGCGATGCAGCGCACGCTGCCGGTGGAACGCCGCACCCGACGCGTGCCGGCGGCCGAATTCCGCACGCTGCAGGTCACACGACTGCCACAACTGGTGCCCTACTTCCAGGAAGCGGCCGCCGCGACGCAGCTCGACTGGCGGCTGCTCGCCGCGCTGGGGTACCAGGAATCGCAGTGGGATCCGACCGCCGTGTCGCCTAACGGCGCACAGGGCCTGATGATGCTGATGCCGGCGACGTCCCGTTCGTTAGGAGTCACGGATCCGATGGAGGCGCGTGGCAGCATCGTGGGCGGCGCGCGCTATCTCGCGGAACAGATGCGGCGCCTGCCCGCACGCATCAAGGACCCGGATCGCACGCTGTTTGC
>DAIQQI010000053.1:0-13223 GCA_036786925.1 Steroidobacteraceae bacterium | reverse complement strand
CAGGACACGCCAGTGCGCTTTCTCAAGGCCATGACCGAGTACACCAGGGGCTATCGCGAGAAACCGGAAGACGTCCTCAAGGTGTTCGAAGATGGCGGTGAGGGCGTCGATGAAATGGTCATCGTGCGCGACATCCCGGTTTACTCGCTGTGCGAACACCATCTCGCGCCGTTCTTCGGCAAGGCCTATGTCGGCTACGTGCCCGACAAGAAAATCCTCGGGCTATCCAAGATCTCCAGGCTGGTCGAGGTCTATTCGCGGCGCTTGCAGGTGCAGGAGCGCCTGACCAATCAGATCGCGGATGCGCTCGCCAAGCATTTGCAGCCGCTCGGCGTCGCCGTGGTGATTGAATGCCGCCACCTGTGCATGGAATCGCGCGGCGTCAAGCATGCCGGCTCATCCACCGTGACCTCGGCACTGCGCGGTTCTATCAAGAAGAACGCTGACACGCGCAAGGAATTCCTGTCGCTGATCGGCCATTAGGTCTCTTACAGCACCATCACGACCGAGTCGTGGCCGCGCAACTCGGCAATCAACAGGGTGATGTGCTCGGCACTGCGCGCGGTCAGGGCATACGAGATCGACACATAGTTGCCGGCGCTGCTGTCGCGTTCGTGGATTGCATCGTCGCCGAGCTCAGGGGTGTGGCGGCGCACGATCGCATCGATCTCGATCCGCAGGTCGGCCCGTCGCCGGCACACGACCTTGATCGGATAAGCGGTCGGAAACTGCAGCAACTCCAGGTCTTGCTCGCCCACGACTACCAGGGCTCGGTCGCCAGCGCGACCTTGTATTGATCGAAGGCGGTGCGCAAACGGCGCCACGCCGGGCCGGGTTTTCCGGAGCCCACCGGCTTGCCGTCGAGGTGTGTCACAGGCAGTACTTCACGCAGCGCGGAGCTGATCAGGATCTCATCGGCCGCTCGCAGCTGCGCTTCGGTAATGGCCGTCGTCTTGCGGGCCAATCCGCTTTGGTCCGCCAGCAACTCGACGACGCTGCGCGTCGTGCCGGGCAGGATCTGCATCGACTCGGGCGGTGTTAGCAGGATGCCGCCCACGAGCACGTGCGCAGTGGCGGAGGTGGCTTCGGTCAGCAAGCCATCGCGCAGCATCAGGGTCTCGCCGGCGCCGGCGTCCACTGCCGCCTGGCGCAGCAGGACGTTAGGCAGCAACCCGACCGACTTGATGTCGCAGCGCGCCCAGCGCGGATCCGGCGCCGTGATGCAGGCAATGCCCAGGGTGGCGATGCCCGGCGGCTGCACCGGCCACGGGCCGCAAAAGGCGAACACGGTGTGCAGGTCGGGCAGCGGCGCGGGATTGCGTCCGGCATCGGCGCCGCGCGACACCTGCAGGTAGATGTAAAGATTGCCGCCGCCATTGCGCTCGATCAGTTGCCGCGTCATCTCGCGCCAGCCGGAGTCGTTCATCGGCTCGCGCAGCTGAATCGCCGCGAGGCTGCGCCGCAGGCGCGCGAAATGCTCGGCAAAGCGAAATGGCCGGCCGCCGTACACCGGCATGACCTCGTAAACTGCGTCGGCAAACAGGAAGCCGCGATCGAGCGGCGAAATCCGCGCCTCCGCCAGCGGCAGGTAGCTGCCGTTGAGGTAGCAGACGGGCAGGGGCGGCGCCATCGGGGCGAAGCTCCTGGCGACCTAACGGAACCAGAGCGCCACGGTATCGGTCGCGCGCGCCCACCAACCGCCGGCCGCGACGGCCCTGGCCGGGTACAGCGGCACCTTGGCGACGATGTCCGCGCCGTCGCGCACCGCGAGCTCGCCGATGGCAACGTTGGTCTGCAGCGGTGCAATCAGCGGTTCACGCACCGTGGCCGTGGCCTGCACCTTGACGCCTTCGCCGCGGCCGACCGTCACGAACACGTTGCGTTGCAGCGCGGCGCTGACGTCGGCGCTCGCGCCCTTGTAGACGCGCGGCTTTAGTATGGTGTCGCCGGCCGAGTGAACTTTGACGGTTTCGAAGAACGTGTAGCCATAATTCAGCAGCGCCGCGCTCGCATCCTCGCGCGCCTTGATCGAGTCGCTGCCCAGCACCACGGAGATCAGCCGCATGCGGTTGCGCAGCGCCGAGCTCACCAGGCAGTAGCCGGCGGACTCCGTGTGGCCGGTCTTCATGCCGTCGACCGTCGGGTCGCGGCTCAGCAGGCCGTTTCTGTTAGGTTGGCGGATGTCGTTCCAGACGAATTCGCGCTGCGAGTACCACTTGTAGTACTGCGGGAACTCGCGGATCAGCGCCCGGGCCAGGGTCGCCATGTCGCGCGCGGTGACGTATAGCGCCGGATCGGGCAACCCGGTGGAGTTGGTGAAATGACTGTTAGCCATGCCGAGGCGGCGCGCGTATTCGTTCATCATGGAAACGAAGCCGGCCTCCGACCCGCCGACGCGCTCGGCCAGGGCGATGGAGGCGTCATTGCCGGATTGCACGATCATGCCCTTGAGCAGCACGTCGGCCGGTATTTGCTTGCCGACTTCGATGAAAGAACGCGAGCCTTCCATGCGCCAGGCTTTCTCGCTGATCACGACGTCATCGGTCAGCTGCAGGCGGCCCTCGCGCAGCGCGACAAACACCGCATAGGCAGTCATCAACTTGGTCAGGCTGGCCGGTTCGAGTTTCCGGTCGGCATTCAGGCTCGCCAGCACGCGGCCGCTGTCGAAATCGATGAGGATGTGGGCGCGCACCGGCACGTCGGGCGGCGCCGGAATGGGCACCGCGGCACCGGCTGGCAAGCTAACAAACAGCGCGGCGATGAGGCTGGCGCCGCACCAGGAGGTGATTTTCAGCATAGTTTTGACGATGTTCCGGCGGACTGAGGCACAGGGGTCGCGATTTTAGATCATTGCGGCGGTTGTGGATGCACGAGTCGCGCATCCGGAATGCCGGTGAGCGCGAGTCGCTCGATGACATCGTCGGCCTCGGCGGCGCTGGCAACGGGTCCGATGCAGACGCGCAGCAGCGCGGCGCCGCTGGCGGAGACGGTCGGTTGCAGTTCGACGCCGGAAAACCCGGCGGCGCGCAAGCGGCTGGCAAGCCGCTCGGCGTTGTCGCGCGAGCCAAATGCGCCGGCCTGCACGAACTGCCCGGTGATTGGCAACGCTGCCGGTGCTGGAACGCTGGGCGCAACGGCCACAGGAGCTGGCGGCGCGGCCGCAGCACCCGGATCGCTGGCCGCCGCCGCAGTCACGACGGTGATTTCCACCGGCGCGGTGCCGTTGCGCAGCATGTCGAGCCTGGCAGCCGCGGAATAGGAGAGGTCGATGATCCGATCGCCGACAAAAGGGCCGCGATCGTTGACGCGCACCACGACCGCCCGGCCGTTGCCGAGGTTCTCGACCCGCACGTAGGCCGGCAGGGGCAGCGTCTTGTGGGCGGCGGTCATGCCGTACATGTCGTAGGGCTCGCCGCTCGAGGTGCGCTCGCCATGGAAACCCGGCCCGTACCAGGATGCGGTGCCGCGCTCGCGGAAGCCGCCGGCGTCCGCCATCACGAAATAGCGCCGCCCGAAGACCTCGTAACTCGCGGGGTTGCCGTAGCGGCTGCGCGGTTCGGCGCGCGGTACCACATCGGGCGGCACCTGCAGCGGCGGCGCCAGAATTTCCGGGGGTGGGGCTGGTGGCAGGGGCGGGCGCGAAGCCAGCGTGCCGCAGCCAGACAGCAGCAGGCCTGTTGTTAGCAAGGCAAGGCCGGTGAGCTGCGTCCGCATCAGCTGCGCGCCACCATGCGCCGGGTAATGTCCGCCGCGAGGTCATGCACCGCCATCGCATAACGAATACTGCGATTGTACTTCGTGATGACTTTGAAATTCGCCAGGCCGATGCGTACGTTAGGTCCGGATTCCAGCTCGGCGGGCAGCAACATGGCCGGCGTTGCGTCCGGCAGCTCGCTCGTGAAGCCCACGCCCCTGGCGCGCAGCGCGCCCAGGGTTTCATTCAGCTCGAGGTTGCGGAAATCCAGTTTCGCAAACGTGTCGGCATCGGAACTCGCCTCCAGCAGCACCGGCAGACCCGCGCTCCAGCCATGCGCCTTGAAGTAGTTGGCGACGCTGACGATGACATCGTCCCAGTCGCGCAGCAGGTCGCGGCGACCGTCACCGTCGGCGTCCACCGCATAGCGGCGGTAGCTCGACGGCATGAATTGCGGCGGGCCTAACGCGCCGGCATAGGAGCCGCGCAACTGTTCCGGGTCGAACCCTTCATCGCGCGCCAGCAACAGCAACTGCTCGAGTTCGCTGCGGAAGAACGGTGAGCGTGGCGGATAGTCGAAGCCGAGTGTCATCAGCGCGTCGAGCGCGCGCCAGGTGCCGGTGACCCGCCCGTAGGAGGTTTCCACGCCGATGATTGCCACCACGTACGCCGCGGGCACTCCGGTCTGCTGTTCGGCACGCGCCAGCGTCGCGCGGTGCTCGGCCCAGAAGGCCGCGCCCGCATTGATGCGCTCGGCGTTGAGGAAATTGCTGCGATAGCGCCACCAGGGCATCACGCGCTCCGCGGGACGGGCAATCAGTTCCAGGATGCGGCTCTGCGGTTCCGCCTCCGCCAGGGTCTCGAGCAGCGCGGCGCGCGAAAAACCATGCCGCGTGACCATGCTACTAACAAAGTCCTGGATCTCACGGCGGTTGAGGTCAAAACCACCGCGCTGGTCGAGGAATGGCGCTTCGCCCACCGGCGGCATCGCGGCGCAGGGCAGCATGGCTGCGGCCAGCAGCAACGGCAGCCAGCGGCGTACTCTGTGACTCGGCGGATTCAAGCAACCAGTTTCCGGTGGGAATACAGTGACATCAGGATACCGAAACCCGTCAGTAACGTAACCGCCGACGTGCCGCCGTAGCTGAACAGGGGCAGCGGCACGCCGACCACCGGCATCAGGCCGCTCACCATGCCCATGTTGATGAACACGTAGACAATGAAGGTCAGCGCAATGCTGCCGGACAGCAGTCGCGCGAACGTGTTCTGGGTCTGCAGCGCGAGATAGAGCGCGCGACCTAACACAAAAAGGTAGAGCAGCAGCAGGATGACGGCGCCGACCATGCCGAATTCCTCGCCAACGACCGCATAGATGAAATCGGTGGACCGTTCCGGCAGGAAATCCAGCTGGCCCTGGCTGCCGTGCAGCCAGCCGCGGCCAAACACACCACCCGAGCCGATCGCGATCGCCGACTGGATGCTGTGATAGCCGGCGCCGAGCGGATCTAGTTCCGGATTGAGGAACATCAGCACGCGGTTACGCTGATAGTCGTGCAGGAATTCCCAGCCGACCCAGGCGCCCGCGCCGGCGAGCACGGCGGCTAACAGCATGATGCGCACCTGCAGGCCGGCGAGGATCAACACCAGGCCGCCGCCGATGATGATCAGGAGTCCTGTGCCCAGGTCCGGTTGCAGGATCGTGAGACCGGCCGGCAGCAGCACGATTCCGAGCACGCCGGCTGTCGTGATCACGCCCGGCGGCAGGCGTCGTTCGTGCAGATACCAGGCCGCCATCATCGGTACCGCCAGTTTCATGATTTCCGACGGCTGGAAGCGCACGAATCCAAGGTCCAGCCAGCGCTGTGCACCCTTGCCGACGTAGCCGATGGCGTCAACGATAATCAGCAGCATGATGCCAAACGTAAACAACCACGGCGCACTGCGTCGCAGCAGCGAGGGCTTGATCTGCGCCACGACAATCATCGCGATCCCGCCTAACAGAATGCGCGCGCTGCCATCGAGCACGCGGCGCAGGCTCTCGCCGGAGGCGCTGTAGAGCACGATCTGGCCGTACAGCGCAATCAGCGCCAGGCCGACGACCAGCGGCCCATCGAGCCGCAGCTTGCTCAGCATCCCGGTTCGCCAGCCCAGCGACCCGAAAGCCCTCGAACCAAAATCGTCAGCCACTACTCCTCTCCGGTCACGGCAGGTGCCGCGGGTGTCGCTGCAGCGGGTGCGGCAACTGCCCCGGGCGGGGGCGGAAACTTGCGCACCAGGTAGGCATCCATCACCAGGCGCGCCAGCGGCGCCGCGGTGCCGCTGCCGCTGCGGCCGTTCTCGACCAGTACCGCGACGGCAATGCGCGGGTCTTCAACGGGTGCAAATGCGATGAACCAGGCATGGTCGCGCAAGCGCTCGCCGATGTCTTTCTCATTGTATTTCTCCCCCTGCGCGATACCAAAGACCTGCGCTGTGCCGGTCTTGCCGGCGATGCTGTACTCCGCACCGGCAGCGCTGCGGCTGGCCGTGCCGCCGTGCGTAACTGCGAACATGCCGTCGATGATGGTCTGCCACTGGGCAGCTTCCGCGGTAACGCTGGGCAACGGCTTCGGCGCCACGGGTGTCAGCTTCTGGGTGACCGGATCGCGCAGTGCCGTGACCAGGCGTGGCGCAAAACTCGTGCCGCGATTGGCAACCACGCCCGCCAGGTGCGCCATCTGCAGCGGCGTAGCTAACAAAAAGCCCTGGCCAATGCCGAAGATGACCGTTTCACCGGGGAACCAGGTTTTCAATTCCGCGCGCTTGAACGCAGTGCGTTTCCACGCGGGCGTGGGCAGCAAGCCGGATTTTTCTCCGCTGATGTCGATGCCGGTGATGCTGCCCAGGCCGAATTTGCCGAGCGTCTCGGCCAGTCGGTCCGGGCCCAGCGCCGCGGCCACGCCATAGAAATACACATCGCAGGACTGGGCGATCGCATGCACCATGTCCACTGAACCGTGGCCCTTCGGCTTCCAGTCGCGAAAGCGATGACTGCTGCCGGGCAAGGTGTAATAGCCCCGGCAGAAGCGCGAATCCTCGGGAACCATCACGCCGTTGCTGAGCGCCGCCAGTGCGACCACGGGCTTGATGGTCGAGCCCGGCGGATAAGTGCCGCGCAGCGCCCGATTGAACAGCGGCCGGTCGATGTTGTTATTGAGCGCCGCGAACTCCGCGCGTGTCAGTCCGCGGCCGAAAAAATTCGGGTCGAAGCCGGGCCGGCTTGCCAGCGCGATGACATCGCCATTGCGCGGATCGATGGCGACGATCGCGCCACGCTGATTGAGGATTGCCTGTTCGGCCACCTTCTGCACGTCGAGGTCGATGCTCAGTACCAGGTTGGTGCCCGGCCTGGGCACCGTGGTACGCAGCTGCGGGACCAGCTTGCTCAGATTGTCGACCGAGCGGCCCTGGGCGTTGACCAGCATCTCGCGCGCGCCATTCTGGCCATGCAGCGGGCCTTCATAGGCAGCCTCGACGCCGAGCTTGCCGATCAGGCTGGTGCCCGCATAGGCGGCGCGGTCGATACGTTGCAGATCCTGTTCGGCAATTGCGGCGACGTAACCCAGTGCGTGGACCGCGAGTTCGCCGTTAGGATAGTAGCGCGCGAGACGGGTGCGTATGTCGACGCCGCGAAATTCAAACCGCCGCAGCGCGAAGCGCGCAATTTCCTCGTCGCTGAGCCGCAGTCGCAGGGGCACGGTGTCGAACTCACGGCGCGAGCGGATGGTGCGCAGCAGGTCCGGAATCTCCTCGCTGTCGAGCAGCTTGAGCCGGACCAGCTGGTCGAGCGTCGCGCGCAGCGCTTTTTCGTTGCCGACCTGTTCGCGGATCAGCTCGAGCTGGTAGGCCGGCCGGTTCTCGGCGAGCACCGCACCGTTGCGATCGTAGATGACCCCGCGCGCGGCCGGCAGCGGTTCGATGCGCACGTGGTTGCCCTGGCTGAGTTCGGTGTAATAGCCGAAACGAACGATCTGCAGGTAGCTCAGCCGGCCGATCAACGCAGCGGCGAGTATCGCGGCGATGACCGCTGCGACATAAATGCGGCCCTCGAACAGCCGCTGCTCGCCCCAGTTATCCTTGATGGTGACGCGCTGGGCCACGGAGCACTAACGCGCGACGGCGTAGCGGTCGAGCAGCGCGACCACCAGCGGAAATACCGCGGTGCCGGTTGCGACGGGCACCCAGCGCTCGGCCGAATTCATCGGGTGGCCGCTCCAGCCGTCGATGGCCCAGATGATGGACTCGAACACCAGCATCATCAGGCCGACGAACAGCGCCTGCTCGAGCAGTGGCTTGTTGCGCAGTTGCAGGTGATAACGAATGGAGACGTAGACAACCACCGCGAACGCGAGCGCGTGCTGGCCGAGCACAGCGCCCTTGAACACATCGAGCGCGAGGCCGGTTGCGAAGGCCAGCAGGAATCCGCCGGCCCGTGGCGCGGCTATCGACCAGAACAACACCGTCAGCACCGCGAACGAGGGCCGCAACCAGGCTAACACCGTGGGCAGGGGCAGCAGTTGCAGCAGCAGCGCCAGCAGGGTGGTCAGGATCGCGGCCATGCGCGGTGTGCGGTCGGCGTTGCTCACGGCGCGGTTGATCCGGTTGCAGGTGGCGGCAGATCCGCCGCCGTGCCGGCCGCCGCGGCGTTAGCAGCGGCAAACCAGACCAGGGCCACCTCGCGATCGCGATCCACCGCCGCGGCCATCCGCGCATCGATCACCGCCAGTGCGTTGGCGCCGTCGCGGCGCACCTGCGTGACGGTTGCGACCGGAATTCCGGCCGGGTACACGCCGCCGAGCCCGGAGCTGACCAGCTGGTCACCGACCAGCACGTCGCTTTGCGCCGGCAGGTACGGCAAGGTAAGCGTGTCGCGCGAGCCTCCGCCGACCGCGAGGGTACGCAGCCCATTGCGCAGGATCATCACGGGCATCGCATGTTCGGGATCCGTCAGCAACATGACCTCGGCACTGAAAGGCCCTACGCGCAAGGTCTGGCCTAACACACCGCCCATGCCGAGGACGGCCTGGCCCTTGAAAGCGCCAGCGCGCGCGCCACGCGAAACCACCAGCCGCTGGCGCAGGCTGCTGAGTTCGGACGAGAGGATTTGCGCGGGCTCCCAGCGTTTGATCAACGGCGGCATCTGCTGCTTGAGATCCCGCAGGCGGCCGTTGTCGCGCTCCAGCGTCTCGACGCGCATCGCGCGCAGCGCCAGTAATTTGTTAGCCAGCTGCAGGCGCTCGATTTCCAGCTGCAAGGTATTGCGCGATCGCAACCAGTCGCGCAACGCGAACCAGGCCGTCGACGGGGAATTCGCCGCGACCTGCACCGGATAGGTGGCGGCCTGGAGCGAGTAGCGAGCCGATTCCAGCCAGCCCTTGCGTTGATCGATGTACATCAACGCGACAGCCAGCGCGGCGTAACAGGCGAAGCGGAACCCCGCTGACGGGCCGCGTTGCCGAATCGTGCGGTTCGTGGGCTACCTCTACTCGACGCCGAAGTGGCCGGGGCCGAGTTCGTCCATCAGCTCCAGGATTCGGCCGCCGCCGCGCGCAACGCAGGTCAGCGGATCTTCGGCGATGAACACCGGCAGGCCGGTTTCTTCGGACAGCAACTTGTCGATGTCGCGCAGCAGCGCGCCACCGCCTGTTAGCACAATGCCGCGGTCGGCGACGTCCGCGCCCAGTTCCGGCGGCGTCTGTTCCAGCGCCTGCTTGACGGCGCTGACGATGCCCTGCAGCGGCTCCTGCAGCGCCTCGAGGATTTCATTGGAATTCAGCATGAAGCTGCGCGGCACGCCTTCGGACAGATTGCGGCCCTTGACCGACATCTCGCGCACCTGCTGGCCCGGGTAGGCCGAGCCGATTTCGAGCTTGATACGTTCGGCCGTCGCTTCGCCGATCAGGATGCCGTAGTTGCGGCGCACGTAGTTGATGATCGCGTCGTCGAACCGATCGCCGCCGATGCGGGTCGAGTTTGCATAGACGATGCCATTCAGTGACAGCACGGCCACTTCCGAGGTGCCGCCGCCGATGTCGAGCACCATGGAGCCACGGGCTTCCTGCACCGGCAGGCCCGCGCCCACCGCAGCCGCCATCGGCTCGCTGACCGTCTTGACGGTGCGCGCACCGGCGCCTTCGGCGGATTCCTGGATCGCGCGCCGTTCCACCTGGGTCGAGCCGAAAGGCACGCACACCAGCACGCGTGGCGCGGGCTTGAAGATGCGATTGCCGTGAATCTTCTTGATGAAGTGCTGCAGCATCTTCTCGGTGTAGGTGAAGTCGGCGATAACGCCGTCCTTCATCGGTCGCACCGCCGTGATGTGGCCGGGGGTGCGGCCGAGCATCATCTTGGCATCCTGGCCCACCGCGACGATGGTCTTGGTGCCGCGATTCGGGTCGTCCTGAATTGCGACCACCGAAGGTTCGTTGAGTACGATACCCTGACCACGGACATAGACCAGGGTGTTGGCCGTGCCAAGATCAATGGACAGGTCAGTGGAAAACGCACCGCGAAAACGTTTGAACATCGGGTAATTCCGGGGGCGCCAAGCGAGCGCCGTTAGAAGGTTGCTAATTTAACAACGGGTGAGACTTGACACAAGGCAAGCGTGTATCATTGCGCGCCGTTTTTTCAGCGGTTTTCAGCAGATCCTCATGAGCCTGACACGCAAAGACATCGACAGTATCGCGCACTTGGCGCGCCTCAACCTGACAGAAACGGAAATTCCCGTCTATGTGCAGTCCCTGTCGAGCATCATGAACTTCGTTGGCGAGCTCGACCGCGCCAAAACCGACGGCATCACGCCCATGGCCCACCCGCTTCCGGGTCAGTCACAGCGTTTGCGTGCGGATGAAGTGCTCGAAAGCGACCACCACGAGCAGTATCAGCGCAACGCACCGCAGGTTGCGGCCGCACTATATGTCGTACCCAAGGTTATCGAGTAAGACGTGATGCACACTTTGACCATCGCGCAAATGGCTGCGGGACTGCGTGAACGGCGCTTCAGCAGCGTGGAGCTGACCCAGGCGCTGCTCGCCCGGCTCAGCGCCTCGCAGCCCGGGTTGAACGCGATGATCACGCTAACAGGCGCGCAGGCGTTAGCCGCCGCGCAGGCCGCGGATGTCCGGCTGGCCGCCGGCCAGGCCGGGCCGTTGTGCGGTATCCCCATGGTTCATAAGGACATTTTCTGTACCGAGGGCGTGCTGACGACCTGCGGCTCGAAGATGCTGTCGAACTTTGTGTCGCCATATGACGCCACTGTGGTTGCGCGGCTCAAGGCGGCAGGCATGGTCATGCTCGGCAAGGCCAACATGGACGAGTTCGCGATGGGTTCGTCCAACGAAACCAGCTTCTACGGTCCGGTCCGCAATCCCTGGGACGCGACCATGGTGCCCGGCGGGTCCTCGGGAGGCTCGGCGGCCGTGGTCGCGGCGCGGCTGGCGCCGGCGGCGACTGCCACCGACACCGGCGGCTCGATACGCCAGCCGGCGGCGCTGTGCGGCATCACCGGTCTCAAACCCACCTACGGTCGCGTGTCGCGCTACGGCATGATCGCCTTCGCCTCGTCGCTCGACCAGGCCGGTACGCTAACAGTGACCGCCGAAGACTCGGCGCTGATGCTGCACGCCATGGCGGGCTTCGACGCCCTAGATTCCACCAGCGTCGATTCGCCGGTGCCGGAATATGCCGCCACGCTGGGCGATTCGCTCAACGGCGTCACCATCGGCGTGGTGCGCGAGTTTTTTGACGCCGGCCTGGATGCCGCCTGTGGCCAGGCGGTTCGTGACGCCCTGAAGGTGTACGAAAAGCTCGGCGCCAGGCTCAAGGATGTTAGCTGCCCGAACCTGCCGCTGTCGGTGCCCACCTATTACGTGGTCGCGCCGGCCGAGTGCTCGTCGAACCTCGCGCGTTTTGACGGCGTTCGCTATGGCTATCGCTGCGAGAATCCGCGCGACCTCATGGACCTCTACAAGCGCTCGCGTGGCGAGGGTTTCGGCGCGGAGGTCAAGCGCCGCATCATGACCGGCACCTATGTGCTGTCCGCGGGTTACTACGACGCCTACTACCTCAAGGCGCAGAAAGTCCGCCAGCTGATCGCGCAGGATTTTGCCCGCGCCTTCGGCGAAGTCGACGCGCTGGTCGGACCAACCTCGCCGACCGCGGCGTTTCCGCTCGGCGCCAAGACCTCGGACCCGATTACCATGTACCTCAACGACATCTACACCATCGGCGCGAACCTGGCCGGCATCCCGGGGCTGTCTATACCCTGCGGCTTTGCCGGCGGCCTGCCGCTGGGTCTGCAGATCATGGGGCCGCATTTCAGCGAGGCGCGGCTGCTGAATCTCGCGCATCGCTATCAGCAGGAGACCGACTGGCACGCGCGCGTGCCGTCGGCCTGGGTCAATTAGCCGTGGAAAAACCAGCCATGGAGTGGGAAACCGTCATCGGTCTCGAGATTCACGCGCAGCTGGCGACGCGCTCCAAGATCTTTTCGTCCTCGGCCACCGCCTATGGCGCGACACCTAACAGCCAGGCCAATCTGGTGGACCTCGGCTACCCGGGCGTGCTGCCGGTGCTGAACGGCGAAGCCGTGCGCATGGCCATCAAGTTCGGCCTGGCGGTCGGCGCGCAGGTGGCTGAGCGCTCGGTGTTTGCGCGCAAGAACTACTTTTACCCGGACCTGCCCAAGGGCTACCAGATTTCGCAGTACGAGCTGCCGATCGTGGCGCGCGGCGCGGTCGACGTGTTGCTCGAAGACGGTACCCGCAAGCACGTCGGCATCACGCGCGCGCACCTCGAGGAGGACGCCGGCAAGTCCATGCACGAGGGCATCGCCGGTTCGTCGGGCATCGACCTCAATCGCGCCGGCACGCCGCTGCTGGAAATCGTTTCCGAACCCGACATGCGTTCGGCCCGGGAAGCGGTCGCGTACATGAAGAAGATTCACACGCTGGTGCGTTACCTGGAGATCTGCGACGGCAACATGCAGGAAGGCTCGTTCCGTTGCGACGCTAACGTCTCGGTGCGTCACAAGGGCGCGGAAAAATTCGGCACCCGCGCGGAAATCAAGAACATCAACTCGTTCCGCTACGTCGAGAAAGCGATCAACTACGAAGTCGCGCGGCAGATCGATGTAATCGAGTCCGGCGGCAAGGTGGTGCAGGAGACGCGGCTCTACGACCCTGACAAGGGCGAGACCCGCTCGATGCGTTCCAAGGAAGAAGCGAACGATTACCGTTACTTCCCGGACCCGGACCTGCTGCCCGTGGTGATTGACGAAGCGGCGATCGCCGCGGTGCGCCGCAGCCTGCCGGAACTGCCGGACGCCAAGGCGGCGCGCTTCGTCAGCTCCTTCGGCCTGTCGGAATACGACGCCGGCGTGCTGACGGCCGGCCGCGAAATCGCCGCGTTCTATGAAGACGTCGTGCAGCGCGCCGGCGGCGAACTGCTGTCGCCGCTGTGCAGAGGGCGCATAGGCAGCAACGACCTC
>DAIQQI010000052.1:0-13237 GCA_036786925.1 Steroidobacteraceae bacterium | reverse complement strand
GTCGCGTCCGCCGAGATGTTCGTCGTAAAAATGATCGCGCATGATGCGCCAGCAGGTATCGAAGATGACGGCGTTGCGCGCCGCCAAAGTCATCTGAGCACCCAGCTGCCATGAGCGAAACCCTGGCCGACAACTATGCGCGCGGCGGCTTCGGCAAGAGCCTGCAATTCGGACGCCGCCCCGCCCTGCTGGTCATCGACTTCGTGCAGGCATATCTGGTCAAGACATCGCCGCTGTATGCGGGCGTCGAACAGGCGCGTGCTGACTGCGAAATCCTGCTGCGCGCGGCGCGTGCAGCGGGCATCCCGGTGTTGCATACCAACGTGGTCTACCAGCCCGGCGGTCGCGACGGTGGCGTGTTTTTTCGCAAGGTGCCGGCACTCAAGTGTTTCGAACGGGGTGCGCATCCGGAACTCGCGGCCTTTGCCGAGGGACTGGAACCCGTTGCCGGCGAGACCGTCATTTCCAAGCAATATGCCAGCGCGTTTTTTGGCACGACGTTAGCCGCGACGCTGACATCGATGCAGATCGACACGGTACTCATCGCCGGCCTGTCGACCAGCGGTTGCGTTCGTGCCAGCGCGGTGGACTGTGTGCAGCACGGTTTCGTGCCCGTGGTGGTTCGCGAAGCGGTCGGCGATCGCGCGCCAGGGCCACACGAAGCGAACCTGTTCGACCTGCAGGCGAAGTATGCCGAAGTCGTCGATCTCGCGACCGCGCAACGCTATCTGAAGTCGCTGCAGGAGGCGTGACACATGCCGGCGTTAGGCGGAATTACCTGTGTAACCATCGCGACGCCGGATATCGAGCGCTCGATCAGCCTTTATAGAGAACATCTTGGCTACCTGCCAACCGTGCGCGGTCCGTTAGGCGTCGAGACGGCCAGGTTGTGGGGTAAGCCGCTGCTCGCGCAACGCGACTGCGCCCTGCTGTACCCGCAGGGCAATGGACCGACCGCAATCCGCTTCGTGCAGAGCGCGCCGGCGCCGGAATACCGCGCCTTTCGCCACATGGGCTGGAACGCCGCTGAACTCATGGTGCAGGACACGGATGCCGTGGCGCGACACCTGGCCAATTCGCCTTTCAAGGTGATTGGCCCGCCGCATGATTTGTCGTTCACCGACAAGATCCGCGCCATGCAGGTGCTGGGTCCGGCCAATGAGTCCTTGTATCTGACCTGCTTCAAGGAAAAGATGGCGGAGTTCGATGTACCGGACGCGCGCTATTTTATCGATGGCGTGTTTATCGTCATTCTGGGCGGCCCGTCGATAGCATCGGTCAACGATTTCTATGCGCGCCATCTGGGTACGACGCCGGCGCCCGCGATGAAGGTACTGATCACCGTGCTGTCCGACGCGCAGGGCTTGCCACCGGACACGCAGTTCGAGCTTGCGGCAATCGCCTTGCAGGACAAATGCTTCATAGAAGCCGATGCGATGCCTGCCGCGACCTTGCCGCGCAGTGCCGACGGGCCGGAATTGCCGCCCGCCATTGCCATGGTGAGTTTTCTGATCGACGATCTGGCGGCAACCGGACTCAAGTTCCTGAGTCCGCCGCAACGGCTGGAGGCCGCGCCCTATCGGGGACGACTCGCCGCCGTGGCCGTGGGACCGGCGGGAGAGTTGATCGAGCTGATGCAGCGCTGATCGCCGGCTCACTGTGTTAGATCTGAAAATGGGCGTTTCCAAAGGCAGCAACATGAACGAAATGCGCGACCCGCCGCAACGGCCCAAGGGGCACCGTCCGTACTATTTCGACGATCCCGCGATCGACCAACTGCATTCCGCGGTGCTGGCGCTGACCGGCGAGCTGGCCGTGGCACTGGACCGGATTGACTCACTCGAACGGCAGCTGGCCGCACGCGGCGTGGTGCCCGCGGATGCGATCGACAGCTACCGGCCCGATGCCGCCGCGAGCCAGGCGCGCATGCAGCGCTACACTGCACTCGCCGACCGGATCCTGAAGCCCTTCAGGGATTACCGCGAAAACCTGTTCGAGCGGCAGCAGCACGCGCACAAGGAGTAAGCCCGATGAGCAGTTTCAAGCGCCACGCGATGGTGGCAGCCACCAATCATGATGAACAGGCGCGCCAGGATTTCGTCACCGCCTTTCGCGGCCATCTGTCGGGGCGCGTAATGCCGGGTGCGTATCGCGTTTATCAGAAGCGCGTGGAGCCGGCGTTTGTGAAGGCCCATGCGCGCCCGCCTGCCGACGAGGATGAAGTGCGCCAGTGGATGACACGCGATCCCTACTACCAGTTCTGGAGTGCGATGCAACGCCGCAGCCAGGAGATTCTCTGGGATGCGGTGATCGATCCGACCGAGCGCCAGTGGGCCAGTCTGTTAGCAAAATCCAGGAAGCTGGCGGGCAAGGCCCGCGGCAGCAGGAAACGCGGCAGTCTGCACATCGACCCGCAATTGCAGGTTCCGCGTTATCACACCGCGGCCGACATTCACCTGCAACCGGGCGGCTATCACACGAACTTCACGGCCGATGATGTCGCCGCCGGCGTGATCTACGACCAGGGCATCAACATCTACATGAATGGCGCCCTCGGACCGGAGAACAACCTTACAGGCGATACGCTGGTCGCCTACCTTCGCGAAAAACATCCGGATTTCAAACCGCAGCGAATCGTCGACATGGGCTGCGCGATCGGCAACAGCACGGTCGTCTGGGGCCGGGCTTTTCCAAAAGCCGAATTGCACGGCATTGACGTCGCTGCGCCCGTGCTGCGTTACGCGCACGCCCGCGCCGAGTCCCTGGGCGTACCGATTCACTTCAGCCAGCAGGATGCCGAGCACACAAACTTCAAAACTGGCAGCGTCGATCTCGTGCTGTCGCACATCATGCTGCACGAGACGTCGAGATCAGCGCTGGTGCGCATCATGAAAGAATGTCATCGGATATTGCGTCCGGGCGGCCTGATGCTGCATCTGGAGATACCGCGAGGCAGAGATGCCATTGAAAAATTCATGCACAACTGGGAAAGCTACAACAACAACGAGACCTTCGCCCGCTACATGACTCACATCGACCTGGCCGCCGAAGCCGTCAAGGGTGGATTTGCAGCTGACAAGATCCGGGTCGATGAGTTCGCGCCGAAGCTCGATGTCGCCCAGATGAACTACGCCGAGCATTTCTTCTGGAAGATTCTCGCCGCATGGCGCTAGCCGGTTTCAAGCGCCACGCCGCCTTGCCGCGCCTCGATCATGATGAACAGGCGCGCCAGGCATTTGTCAGGCAGTTTCGCGGCCATCTGTCAGCGCGCGTGATGCCGGGCAACTATCGGGCCTACGAACGCCGTGCAGCGCCGCGCTTCCTGGCATCCGAGGGGCGGCCACCGCGGGATCATCGCGATGTTCGCCGGGTCATGGAACAGGATGGCTATTACCAGTTCTGGAGCGCGTTGCAGCGCCGCAGCCAGGAACTGATGTGGGATGCGGTGATCGATCCGGTGGAACGACAGCATGGCGCGCTGAACGCGTATGCGAACCGGCAACATCCCCGTGGCAGCCTGCGGCTCGACCCGGATCTGGCACTGCCGCGCTATCAAACCACGGTCGATATCCATTTGCAGCCGGGCGGCTACCATTCCGAATCTACCGCGGGTGATGCCGCGGCCGGAGCGTTTTACGATCAGGCGCTGTACATCTACTCCAATGGCGCGACCGGCGCGTGCAACGACGCCATGGGCGAGTTGCTGCTGAAGTTTTACCGCGAATATTTTCGCGCCGCCCTGCCGTCGCGCCTGCTCGAGATGGGATGCGGCATAGGTAACAGTCTCTTGCCCTGGGCGGCTGCGTTCCCGGGCTGCGAAACCCACGGGATCGACATTGGCGCGCCGGTATTACGCTACGGACACGCGCGCGCAGCCGCCCTGGACGCTACCGTCCATTTCAGTCAGCAGAACGCAGAGCGCACGGACTTCGCGGCCGGCAGTTTTGACCTCGTTATCTCGCACCTGCTGTTGCATGAAACCTCGCGCACCGCCATGCCGCGGATCATGGCCGAATGCCATCGGCTGCTCCGGCCCGGCGGGGTCATGCTGCACCTCGAGATTCCCCGCGGCGACACGCCAGTCGAGCAGTTCTTCTACAACTGGGAGGTTTTCAACAATAGCGAGACCTTCGCGCAGTTCCTGACCGGCATCGATCTTGCCCCGTTCGCGGTCGCAGCCGGGTTTGACGCGAGCCGGACCCGGGTGGTGCGGTATGCACGTCCGCGAACCGCTGGTCAGCATCTTTATGGGGAGACTTTCTTCTGGAACATCCTGGTCGCAACGCGCTGACCCGGGACCGGTGGGATGGAGAGTAATTTATGGCAGACAAACGCAAGAAATCCACGCGCCGCAACCCGGCCACTAACAAGGCCGCCGCGCCCGGCGCGGGCACTAACAAACCACGGATCGCCCGTGTCGCGAAGGGCAAGCGGCCACAGTATTTCAGTGACCCAGCCATCGACAAGTTGTTGTGGATGACGGTGTCGTTGATGGAAGAGCTGTCGGTCACGCGCGATCGGCTCGACGCCGTGGAGCGGTTGCTGGAACGGAAGAAAACGCTCCGCCGAGGCGAGGTCGAGAATTACGCCCCCGATGCGGCATCCGCGGCCGAGCGTGACTCCCGGCGCGCCGCATTCATCGACCGCGTCATGCGCGTGGTCCAGGCGGAGCTGGAGGAAATTTCCCGGGAAGACATGCCGCGCAGCAGCGAGGAAGTCGTCGCCGCGGTCGCCAGTTAGGCTGTCTACGTGCCGAAAATGCTCCACGGCGCGGGCCTTTGGTTGCTTGTTATCCGCACCCATGTTAGGGCCGGCTCGCAGCTGCAATTTCAGGTGTGACAAACAAAACGCGTTAGGGTACGATTCACGCCGCTTGGTTTTTCCACTCCACCCATAACAGGAAATCTAAAAACTTATGAAGCCGCCTTCACCCCAGGAACTGCGCGTGCTCCGCGCCATGTCCAAGTCTGACAAGTCCGCCACCGGAACCGATTTCGCCTCTGCCGCGAAGGTCGGCCATCGTGGCGTGTATGTGTTGCTCGCACGCCTCAAGGAAAAGGGCCTCGCCTCGCGTGGCGCGTCCGGATGGAAGTTGACCGCCAAGGGCAGCGCTGCTGTTCGCGCTGGCGGCAAGAAGAAGTAAGACTAACAAGTTGCTGCGCGGCCAGCGGCAACGCTGCGTGGCCCCTTAAAAAACCCCGGCCAGCCATGGGCTTCCGGGGTTTTTTTATGGCACAGCATTACCCATGTGACTGGCAAGTCACATGGGCGCGGGAATCGGGTATAGTCGGTTCGCGCCCTAATTCGCGAGGAATATGACATGGCAGAACCGGGCTACAAGAAACTGTACCAGGCGCCGATACCAGCGATCCTGGCGATCCTCATCGTCTTCACCTGGCAGGGCCTGGGCCACTTCGTCATGTACATGATGGACCACTACTGGTTCAAGGACAGTATCTTCCTGTCTTCGTTCATCGTCGGTGTGGTCGGTGTTGTCATGACCTGGATGGGGCGCAATCGCAGCGAAGCTGCCGCCACTTTCCTGGGATTTGCGGGCGGTAGTCTGATCTGGCTCGGTTGGGTGGAATTCAGTTTTGTGTATGTCGCCCGGGACCTCAATGTGCCGCCGGTCCTATGGGGCGCCAAGGATACCTTGCCCGAATACCGCGTCATGCTGTCCTCGGCGGGCGTGCTGTTTGCCAGTCTGCTGTTTTTCTTCATGAACAAGGACACCCGGTGCAATGCATTCATGTGGATGCATCGCAATTTGCGCCTGAACCCCGGCGAGAAATCCAGCGCCCAGACCCGCAACGTAGCAGCCATCGTCTGCATGGAAACCATCTACGTGACCTGGTTTTTCTACATCTGGCTGCTGGTGCTCTACAACCCGGCATTCTTCGGTACCGACCACTGGTTCACGTTCGCCTGCGCCGGCTTCTTCGCGGTCTGGGCGCTATATCTGGCGCAGCGGCTGTGGTGGTTCCAGCGCATGGCGCCCGCTCTGCGCTATGGCATTCCTACGGCGATCATCGGCTACAACATGGTCGAGATCCTGGAGAAATGGGGCCACATGGATGAGATCTGGGTCCAGCCCCAGAAATATGCGCTGCCTATCGGGATCGCGATTGCCGTACTGCTGACGGTCGTGGTGCTTGGAGTACTGAGCCCGGCGCGCCGCATCGTGGATCGAACACCGCCCGGCGACTGATCCGCTGTCTGCGGAGCCTTGTGAGCCAATAAAAAAAGGGGGCCTCAGGCCCCCTTTTCTAACAGGCCGCCAGGGTACTAACACCCGGCGCCATAGTCGGCACTTTGGCCGTGTGTTATCAGCCTTGGGCGCGCAGCGTCCACAGACGGGCAAGGCGTTCCAGCCCGGCATCGCCTTTGACAAGGCCAAAGGCCTTGATCGCCTCCGCCTTGTTGCCAGACTTGAATTGGGCGATGCCCAGCACCAGCAGCGCGTCCGGCGGATTCTTTACGCCAGGTGCTGCCAACCCGCGGGTCAGGGCGTCGACGGCCTGCGGCAGCATTCCGTAGCCCATATAGGCTTCGCCCAACCGGACCAGGCTCTCACCGCTTTTGGCTCTGCCTGCTTCGCTGGTCAGCTGCGGCTTGTCCGTTGCCGCACGGGACTTGGCACTGGCAAGCAAGCGGTTCACGCGTTCGGTATCGGCTTTTTCCGTGAACAGTTTCTTCGCAATGACGTTTTCTGCGATGGAGTGCGCTTCGCCCGGGAAGCCACCTTCAATCGCGAGCTGGGCCATTTCGACGTAATACTGCGGACGCGGCATCGCATTGACTTCCGACGCGAGCCTATATAGCTGCAGTGTCGCCCGATCGCCCGTAGCGCCGGACCGGAAGATCGATATCATCAGGTTCTTCCAGTAGTCTTCCTTCTGATAGTGACGGACCAGCTTTTCCAGTGTGTTGGTCGTGCACGTGTCGTCGCTCAGCCGGCGGCAGGAGTCGAAAACAATCAACAGCAGCGCTTCCTTGGGGGTATTGCCGTTGCGCTCGATGCTGTTGACGTAGTCACCGACAAACTTGGCGGTCGTCTTGTAGTCGCCCTGGCGGTAGTAGGCCTGGCCGACAATGATGTACATGTCGGAATCAGCGAAACCACCCTTGATGGCGCGCTGGCCGAACTCGATCGCTTTCGCGTAGTTGCCCTGCGCGTTGTACATTTGCGAAATCGCGCGTACTCGTTGTTCGAGAACGTTACCCGTGACGTTGTTCAGGGTCTGCTCGTAATACCGAGTCGCGTTCGCGTAATCGCGCTGCTGCACGTAACAGTAGCCAAGGACTTCGGCAATCATGTTGTTGTCATTGGCCGTTCGGTTCGGGACGGTTTCGGCTTCACGTCCTTTGGCGACACATTCCGTGAAATTCTTCTTCTTGCTCGCCGCGTCGGCAGCAGCCAGGGACTTCTGCACCGCCTTGGTCAGCGCCGGCCCCTTTTGCGCCAGAGAAACGCCCGACCCGATCGCCAGTGATGCGACCGCAGCGGTCAGTGCCATCCAGCGAAATGCTGATTTCGTCATGATCATCCTCATGGTACTTGCCTGTCTCAAATGAAAACTCGCCGTACTCGAGAGAGTACGGCGAGACCAGAATCGTTCCCCAAATTGCCGGAAAACCGCGCGCCTATTCGCGGAACTCCGCCACGTTCACAAAACCGATCTTTTTCATCCGGTTGCGCTGCGCCGAAGCCAGGACCCGGGCGACCGTGCCGTACCGCGAACGCTTGTCCGGCCGCAGATGCACTTCAGGTTGCGGATCCTTGTCGCGTTCCTGGCGGAAATAGCTGTCAATCACACTCGCATCGCTGAGCGCCGAGCCGTTCCACAGGACCGTGCCGTCAAAGTCGATCGTAATGTCGATGACTTCAGGAAGCACCGGCGGTGGCGGAGTGTTGGTTGGCCGCGGCATGTCGAGTTTCACGGCGTGCGTCATCACTGGCAGCGTGATGATCAGCATCGTCAGCAACACCAGCATCACGTCGATGAGCGGCGTGGTGTTGATGTCACACATCTCACCGCCCGCACTGCTTTGACCTACGCTCATTCCCATAATATTTGTGCTCCGCCTGCTGCCTGGCTGCTAACGTTCGCCGCGAATGCCACGATCGGGTTCGGTAATAAAACCCACTTTGACGATACCGCCGCGCTGAATCGCATACATGACCCGGCCTATCGCCTCGTAACGGGTCTGGGCGTCACCGCGGATATGTATTTCCGGTTGCGGCTCCTGGCGCGCCGCCGAGACGACCAGGTCCTGCAACCGGGTGCGGTCCGGCACCAGGCCTTCATTCCAGTAGATGTTGCCGTTCCGGTCGATCGCAACCGTGATGTTTTCCGGTTTGGTCACCGTCGGGATATTAGCCGCCTTTGGCAGGTCGACCTTGACCGTCTTGTTGATCACGGGAATCGTGACCAGAAAGATGATCAACATGACCAGCATGACGTCAACGAGCGGCGTGGTGTTGATGTCAGCTTTCGCTGACAGCTCTTCTTCAACCGGTCCTACACTCATCCCCATGGCAACGCTCCTGCGATCGCGCTAAACGTCAGACTCTACTTCTTCAACGCCGCCGCAGCCGGAGCTGGCGGATTGCCAGTCGCAACGCGAGCGCCGCTGACCAGATAGGCATGCAAGTCGGCCGAAAATGAACGGACCTTGTCGACCACCGTCTTGTTGCGCTGGATCAGCCAGTTGTAGCCCATGACCGCCGGCACCGCGACGACGAGGCCGATGGCCGTCATGATCAGCGCTTCGCCGACCGGACCGGCAACCTTGTCGATGCTCGCCTGACCGGCAACGCCGATCGAAATGAGCGCGTTCAAGATGCCCCACACCGTGCCGAACAGACCGACGAACGGCGCCGTGGAGCCGACCGACGCGAGAAACGCGAGGCCGGAATTCATGCTGCCGGTGACGTTGTCACTTGAGCGCTGCAACGACATGGTTATCCACTCATGCATGTCGATGCGGTCGGTCAGCCGGCCTTCATGGTGCGAAGCGGCGCGCACGCCATCTTCCGCCAGCATGCGAAACGTATCGCCCTTGGGCAGCCGTTCAATGCCTTCCTTGATCGACCCTGAGCTCCAGAACTTGCTTTCCGCCACGGCGGCAGCATTGCGCAGCTTCCGCTGATCCCACACCTTCGTGAAGATGATGAACCAGGAAGCCAGCGACATGATCACCAGGATGATCAGGGTGGTACGGGCTACGATATCGCCTTGCGCCCACAACGGTCCCAGACCGTACGGGCTTTCGGCGGCGTGTTGAACTGCGGTGGCGGCGGCTTCTTGCATATTGTCCTCGGACTATTTGACTTGTAAAAAACACCATGCCTGCAGGGCCGGTGCGGTTCCTAACAAAAACTTGTTGATCATCAGTTCTTCAGCTGAAACTTGACCTTGAAGGCAAAGCAGGATTCAGGCATCGGCTGGCCTTCGAACGTGCCAGGCAAAAACCGCCCGGCGCGGGTCATCTTGACCGCTGCCTCGTCGAGCTTCGGAAAGCCGGAGCTGGCACGCACGACCGGCTCTTTGCTCAGCTTGCCCTTGGCATCGACGCAGGCTTCGATGGTCGAACTGCCCTGTTCTTCGTTACGTACCGATGACGGCGGGTAATAGTCTTCAGTGGCCGGCATCGACTTGATTTTCGGCGGCGTGGGCCTGGAGGTCGGCTGCGGCGGCGGCGGCGGCGGCTGTGGCTTGTCGGTCACGTTGCTCAGCGCGCTCGTCTCGGCCGCTTCGAACGGCATGTCGATGGTCACTTCCGGCGGCGGCACTTCCACCGGCGGACGCTCCATTTCGGGCGGCGGCGGCGGTGGCGGTTTGTCTTCTTTGATTTCTTCTTCGACGATATCGGTTACCAGCGCCTCGACAATTTTCATGCCGGCTTTCTGCGCCAGGCCGGTCACCAGTGCCCAGCCAAAGAAAAAGTGTATTACCACGATCGCGATGAACACCGCGATGCGGGTCTGATTATTGGTTTGGACGTAAGCGGTCATGTGTTTACGCAGTCACTCATGTCAGTTGTACGGACAAGTGGCTCAGTCAAATCCGGCGCGCGACACTAACTGAAGTCTGCCGCCTACCGCAATAGCGAATTCTGCCCCAAACCAAAACCACATCCGGAGTGCGCCTTGGCTACCCTCATTCAACGCACCAGACCCTACCTGCGGGTCGAGCGTTTTTCTTTTGTTGACGCAGTGCAATGCCACCGCGCCTCTGTACTGGAACTTACTGTAGCCGGTGCAGATGCCGGAGACAACTATTCTGTTTACGATTATTGCCAGGCCGGCATTGCGACTTGACACATTGCGGTCAATCAGCCGGGCCGTCCGTCACCGCGCCCAATGACGCACTGCTAACGACACGCGCATATTTCGCCAGGACGCCCTGTTGCGTATATGCCCTGGGCTGGCGCCAGGATTTGCGGCGACGCTGCAATTCCGCGGCCGAAATGCCGGTGTCGATGCGGCGCCTGACCGCGTCAATGACAATTTCATCGCCGTTGCGCAGCAATGCCAACGGACCGCCCAGCGCGGCCTCCGGCGAAATGTGGCCGACAACGAACCCGTGGCTGCCACCCGAAAAACGGCCGTCCGTGATCAAAGCGACCTGGTCGCCGAGGCCGCGACCCATCAGAGCGCCGGTCGGGCTCAGCATTTCGCGCATGCCCGGCCCTCCTTTGGGACCCTCATAGCGAATCACCACCACGTCGCCTGGCCTGACCTTGTCGGACAGGATCGCGGCAGTGGCGTTTTCCTCGCCATCAAACACGCGTGCCCGCCCTGCGAATCGCAGGCCTTCCTTGCCGGTGATCTTCGCGACCGCACCCTCGGGCGCCACGTTGCCGTACATCACGACCAGGTGGCTGTCCTTTTTGATTGGCTGGCCAAATGAATGGATGATTTCCTGCTGCGCCGGGTAGTCGCCGACCGCCGCGAGGTTTTCGGCCATGGTCTTGCCGGTCACCGTCAGGCAGTCACCGTGCAACAAACCACGATCGAGCAGGCGTTTCATCAGCGGCAGGATGCCGCCGATGGCAATCAGTTCGGACATCGCATAACGGCCGCTGGGCCGGAGGTCGGCTAAAACCGGGACACATTTCCCGATCCTCGTGAAGTCATCCAGCGTCAGGCGTACCCGCGCCGCCTGCGCAATTGCTAACAGGTGCAGCACGGCGTTAGTGGATCCGGCCAGCGCAATGGTCACGGTAATGGCGTTTTCAAAGGCCTTGCGCGTCAAGATGTCGCGCGGCCGTATGCCTTTCCTGATGAGTTCCATCACCGCCGCTCCGGCGCGCACGCAATCCGATTGCTTGGCGGGTGCGATCGCTTCCTGGGCCGAGCTGTTAGACAACGACAGTCCCAGTGCCTCGATTGCCGAGGCCATGGTGTTGGCGGTGTACATGCCACCGCAACTGCCGGGTCCGGGTATGGCGGTGCGCTCCACCTCCGTAAGTTCGGCATCGCTGATCTTGCCGGCCGCATGGGCGCCGACCGCCTCGAAGACACTGACAATATCGCGGCGCTTGGCGCCCAGCTGAATGGTGCCGCCATACACGAATACCGCGGGCCGGTTGAGCCGCGCGATTGCCATCGCGCAGCCCGGCATATTCTTGTCGCATCCGCCGATCGCAACGATGCCGTCAAACCCTTCCGCCCCGGCCACCGTCTCGATGGAATCCGCAATGACTTCGCGCGATACCAGCGAGTAGCGCATCCCGGGCGAGCCCATGGAAATTCCGTCCGACACAGTGATGGTGTTGAACAGCACAGCTTTCCCGCCCGCCGCATTGACGCCGGCCTCGGCATCGCGCGCCAGGCGGTCGATATGCATATTGCAGGGCGTCAGGTTGGCCCAGGTCGAGGCGATACCCACCTGGGGCTTGAGGAAATCGCTGTCGCGGAAACCCACCGCGCGCAGCATGGCCCGCGATGGGGTTTGCTTGGCGCCATCGACGACCAGACGGGAAAATGCGCGCGGATCTACGGGGGGCTTGGCTTTCGGCATAAGGATCTACTGCGGCGGTTCCTGTTTACGTGAAATGTAATGTTGCTTACGTAAGTGATTGAATCCTATAGCTCCAGCGGCTGTCACTGCGGTCGGCAGCAGGATCGAAAATCGTCCCGCTCCGCGATGCCATGCTTCCAGACCCTGATAACAGAGCATACCTAAAGGCGGCGCAATCATCCCGCGCAGGCCGGCCAGAGTCACATGCACGCCCATGTACTGCTGTGCACGCCCCGGAGCGGCAAAGTCGTGGTGGCCCAGATTCCAGCCGAAACTGGCCCCAGCCAGCGCAGCGCCTAACAAAATTGCGCCCGCCCACAAACCGGGTGGCCAGGCAAACAACACGCCGATGCTGCTTAGCACATAGGCGCCCACCATGACCCAGCCCTGCTGCGACCGGAAAGTCACGGTGTGCTGACGGTCAAAAATCCGCGCCCAGAACGGCACGAAGACCGGCAGTGTCAGCATTGGAATGACGGTCAGCATCATGATCTGCTGCTGGCTCGGTATGTGCAGCTGGTCGGTCATGATGACGATGAGCTGCGAAGTCATCATCACGCTGCCGGCACCGTAAACTCCCATCCACAGCATGTAATCGCGAAACGCCTTGTCGGTCCGCAGTATTTCGCGAAACACGCGCAGACTGAAGGTGGTTGCCGCGCCACTGGCCAGATTCTCCGAATCGAGCAGCCTGAATTCGCGTCGCATGCGGGTACGCCGATAGAGAAAAGCCGCTGCGATGCCCGCCAGCGCGGCCGCCATATAAAGCCGCCTGGTGTCGACCGCCCCTGACTGCAGCGCGGCCGAGACCAGCGCGCTGGTCAGCGCCACCATAAGCGAGCCGCCGACCACGACTCGGCCCGTCATGCGCGCCAGCGTGTTGCGTGGATAGTTCGCGATCCAGACTGAAGATCGCAAAGTCAGAATTCCGGCCCAGACGATGCGGGCGGCCAGAATCGACAGTACCGTGAACAACAGGCCGCCTAACACGTTAGGCGCGAGCCCGATAAGTCCCACGGTCAGCGCAAATAACAGCTGCAGCGATGCCAGCAGCGGCACCCGCGCCCGGCCGTGGCCGAGATTGGCCCAGGCAAAGCTCAGGACATTGGCGATGGTCGGCGCGGCGCTGACGACACTGACCGCAAAATTGACCGCGGCCGTGGAACCGGCGCCACTGAAGTGCTGTTTAACCAGCACTGCGGCCGTGC
>DAIQQI010000310.1:0-4038 GCA_036786925.1 Steroidobacteraceae bacterium | reverse complement strand
GGAGTCCATGGTGGTCCTGGAGCCGCGGCGCAGTCCGCGTAAGCGCACGAGAACCGCCGCATGACGCTCGGACCGCTGATGATCGACGTGGCGGGCCAGGCGCTGGCGCCCGAGGATCGTGAAATCCTCGCGCACCCGCTGGTCGGCGGCGTCATCCTGTTTACGCGCAATTATTCAGATCCCGCGCAGCTCGCGGCGCTGGTGGCTGAGATCAAGGCGGTGCGCAATCCGCCGCTGCTGGTGACCGTGGATCACGAGGGTGGGCGCGTGCAGCGCTTTCGCAGCGGTTTCTCGCTGCTGCCGTCCGCGCGCCGCATCGGCCATGAGTTTGACGCCGATCATGCGTCCGGCGTTGCGCTGGCACGGCAGCTGAACTGGCTGATGGCCGCGGAATTGCGCGCGGTTGGCATCGACCTGTCCTACGCGCCCTGCGTGGACCTTGACTACGGTGTCAGCACCGTGATCGGCGACCGCGCCTTGCATCCGGATCCGGAAATCGTCGGCCGGCTGGCGGTAGCGGCGATGTTAGGGATGCGGGATGCCGGCATGGGCGCCGTGGCCAAGCATTTTCCCGGCCATGGTGCCGTGGTTGCGGACTCGCATCATGCGTTGCCGGTCGATCGGCGCGGATTTGCAGACCTGGAGCGGGACCTGCGCCCCTATTACACGCTGATCGCCAACAACCTGCCGGCCGTGATGGTTGCGCATGTGCTGTTTTCGGAAATCGATTCGCTGCCGGCGAGCCTGTCGCGGCGCTGGATCCAGGGCGTGCTGCGCGGCGACATGCAGTTTGGCGGCGTCGTATTCGCCGATGACCTGTCGATGGCGGGTGCGACCCAATTTGGCGGTCCGGTGGAACGCGCGACGCTGGCGCTCGAGGCCGGCTGTGACGTGCTGCCGATCTGCAATCGTCGCGAGGACGTTGTTGCCGTACTGAATGGCCTGCGGCGCCCGATCAATCCGGGGCTGTCGCTTGGCCTGGTGCGCCTGCGCGGCCGCGGGCCGAAACGCGGTCTTGCCGAATTGCAGGCCAGCGCCGACTGGCAACAATGCCGCGCACTGCTGGCGCGTTGCGACGCGCCGCCGAGTCTGAAACTGGGCTAGATCATTTACTGGGGAGCCAACATGGAATTTACAAGACGCGCAGTATCCGGGACTTTGTTAGCCATGGGCGCCGTGGCCGCCGTCAGCGGCACGCGCGCGCGTGCGGCCGGACTGGACGGCGCCACCGACCCTTTGCTGGTCGCAAGGCTCTACCGCCAGATGCGGTTTGCGGGTGACGGGCAGGTGTTCTTCTGGTGGTTGCAGGGGCGCCGCTATGGCCTGGTCGACAACGTACTGACACCGTTCTTCGACATGCACGTCGGCTCGGTGCACCGCTGCATCGACCAGGGCGATGGCCGTTACCAGGTGATCGGTGCGCAAATGGGTTACTACACCCATCTTGAAACCGGCGCCTTGGTGGAAACCTGGGCGAACCCGATCAGCGGCGCCAATGTGCCGCTGACCTACGCGCCGCCGCGTGCCAACACCAGCAACTACGGTCCGACGGGTCCCGAGGAACCCGTGTCCGCGAACGGTGCGGAGCGGCGTCATGTGTTAGGTCCGGTCAGCGTGGTCGGCGATTCCGTGTGGCTGCGCGAAGAAACCTATATCGTGGTGCCGGCGTCGGCAGCCGCCGCTGCCAGCGGCGGCGGCGTCGCCACGTCGCGGCCGCTGCGGGTGCACGACATGTACACGCTGCAGAGTCCGCGCGCCGCGCTGCGGGATTCGGGCCCGCTGCCGCGCTGGGTTCCGGCCCTCGGCCAGTTCAACGATTTCAACAGCTGGTCGCCGCGCTTCCAGATGGGTGACCGTCCGGGCACCAGCCTGTCGCGTTGCGCCGGCCGCAAGGAACGCCGCTGGCAGGACCTGCCGGAGAAATTCCGCGCGCTCGCCGCGCAAGTCCACCCCGAATGGGCGCGCGCACCAGAGAAGATTCTGGGCTAGCCGCGCCGTCGATTACGATTGCTAACGCCCGGGTGGCTTCGCGCCCTGCGACGGCGTGACCATGGCTAACACGCCGATTGCAGGATGGTCGAAGTACTGCTTGTCGTAGAACTTGATGCGGCGTGTTTCGTCGATGCGGTAAGTCGGGCCACCGGCGCTGTAGGCAATATTGACGCCCAGGTGCAGGTAGGTGCCGCGCTCGAGGTAGACCAGGCCGGACAGTCCGCCCGCCTGGGAGCCGAGTTTCGCCAGGGTAAATCCTGCCCGGGTTCCCCAGGTGCTGGCCGTTTGCTGCCACGCGATATGCGTGAGGATCTGGTAGCGCCCGCTGCCGCGAAGCTTGGCGACTTCGTTAGCCAGCTGAAACTGCGACGGCGGGAGCGCGGCCACCAACCTGCCGACCTGCGCATTGCCCGAGCTGGCATCACCGCCGCCCACCGGGGCTTTCGCGCCTGGCGTGCTCCAGTCTTCACTCGAGCCGCCGTTGCCCGAGAACACCACCAATTCGATGTTGTAGACCGTTGGCGTCGGCGCGGCTGCCGGAGCCGGCGCCTGCGCCGTGGCCACGGCGGCGACAGCGCCGAGCAGCAGCGCCGTGCTGATAACCGAGATTCGCCGGGATGTCATGCCGGCATTTTAGCGCAGCTCGCGCAGTAATCGTTCGGCAAACTCAAATCGTTCAGTTACGGTGTCAAAGTCGCGCAGGATGCGCAGTTTCAGCGGACCATCGAGGCGAAAGTCGCGCGGCTGCTTCTGCACCCGCTCGATGACCTTGCGTGGATCAGCCTGATTATGCGGCTCGAACAGCAGGTAACCGCCCAGCTCGCCGAGTTCCAGCTTGCGCACGCCTAACGCGCGCGCCAGCAGCCGCAGCCGCGCCGCTTTCAGCAACGCGCTGCCCGCTTCGGGCAGGGGGCCAAAGCGATCGATCAGTTCCGCGTGCAGCTCGTCGAGATCGTTGTCGCTGGCGGCGGCGGCGATGCGCTTGTACAGGGTCAGCCGCAGATGCACGTCGGCCACATAGGTCTCGGGCAGCAGGGCCGGGACACGGAGTTCGACTTCGGTGGCGGCGGCGAGCGGCTGGTCGAGTTGCGGTTCGCGACCAGACTTGAGCGCGCGTACCGCGCGGTCCAGCATTTCCAGGTACATGTTGACGCCGATTTCGGCGAGTTCGCCGCTCTGCCGCTCACCGAGCAGCTCGCCGGCGCCGCGATTCTCGAGATCATGCGTGGCTAACACGAACCCGGCGCCGAGATCCTCCAGCGACTCAATGGCTTCCAGCCTTTGCAGCGCGTCCTGCTTGAGGCTCTTGCGCGGCGGGATCAGCAGGTAGGCGTAGGCGCGGTGGTGCGAGCGGCCGACCCGGCCACGCAACTGGTGCAGTTGCGCCAGGCCGAAGCGATCGGCACGATCGATCAGGATCGTGTTGGCGGTGGGCACGTCGATGCCGCTCTCGATGATCGTCGTGCAGACCAGCACGTTGAAGCGCCGGTGATAGAAATCGACCATCAGCTGCTCGAGTTCGCGCTCGCGCATCTGGCCGTGACCGAAACGGATCTGCGCTTCCGGCAGCAGCTGCGCGAGATCCGCGGTGAATTTCTCGATGTCCTTGACTTCGTTATGCACGACATACACCTGGCCGCCGCGGCGCAGCTCGCGCATCACCGCTTCGCGTATGCCGGCGGGATCCCACTCGCCGACAAAGGTCTTTACCGCCAGGCGCTCGGCCGGAGGGGTCGCGATGATGGACAGTTCACGCAGCCCGCCGAGCGCCATGTTGAGCGTGCGCGGGATCGGCGTGGCGGTGAGCGTCAGGATATGCACCTCGGCACGCAGCGCGCGGAGTTTTTCCTTGTCACGTACGCCGAAACGGTGCTCCTCGTCGATGATGATCAAGCCGAGGTCCTTGAAGCGCAGCTGCGCATGCAGCAGGCGGTGCGTGGCGATGACGATGTCGACCTGGCCGCTTTCAATTCCCGCGATGACCTGGGTGGCTTCCGCGTCGGTGCGGAATCGCGACAGCATCTCGATGCGCAGCGGCCAGTCCGC
>DAIQQI010000309.1:0-4040 GCA_036786925.1 Steroidobacteraceae bacterium | reverse complement strand
CAAACACCTGCCGGCGCAGGACCCACAGCCGCGAAGGCTGCAGTTCGAGGCCGATGATGAACAGCAGCAGGATGACCCCGAACTCGGAAATCCTGACGATCGCCTCGACGTCATCGATCAGCTTGAAGCCCCACGGCCCGATCAACATGCCGGCACCGAGATAGCCGAGCACCGCGCCCAATCCCAGCTTGCGCGACAACGGCACGATCAGGATGGCGGAACACAGGAAGATCGCGATTTGGATCAGCATCGGGTTGCCCTGCGCAGCGGATTCATCGCTGGAATCGATAATTGAACTTCACCAGGAACTGCTCACTGTCGCGCAGCGAGAAAGCCGAGGAAATCAGATTTCCCAAAGACTCATCGCTGTTAGTGGCGAAGTCGGCGCCGCCGCGACTGTAAACCACGTACAGGTACGACAGCGGACGCAGCTCATACCGATAGCGCATCTGGAATCCCAGCCGGCGCAGCGAAAAATCATCGAGCGGATCGTTCGAGGCGGCCAGCGACCCGCCTGGCTGAATACGCCATGCCTGCTTGGCCGTGGCATCCAGCGCAATGGATTCCAGCTTTACGCGCAATTCGTGCCGCGTGCCGACGGACCACTGGGCCCCGGCGTTGATGCCGATCTGGCGGCTGCGGAAGGTTCCTAACAACGTACCAGCGCGCCACAACAACCAGTCGGGCTGCACCAGCAGCCGCAGGCCGAGATTGAACCGCAGCGCGTCGCTGACATGATAGGTCGGCTGCACGAACGCGTTGAAGGCGGTGCTCGACAGGCCCTCGAGCCCCGTCTGGCCGGCATTCAGGCTGGCGTTGAAACTCCAGTGATTACGCCGCGGCCAGTTGCGATTGAATTCCAGGTTCAACCTGTCCGGCAGGCGCACCTTGCCGTTGCCGCGCGAAATCAGGTCATCGTTGACCGATGTCAGCTGCGTGAGTGCAAAGAACTCATTGCCGCCGCCCTTGGTCTCGGACGTGCGGTTCACCTGCAGCGCCGTGAATATGGTGTCGCCATGCTCGTTGCGCCGCGTCGAGGCGACGTAACCCCAGTCCTGCGAGCGATACCACGATTTGCTGGCGAAGTCGGTCACGCGGCGGCGCATTTCATAGCGCAGGTAATTGAAATTATTGCGATCCAGATAGCCGAAATCATTCAGTTGCAGCCCGTCGCCGAGATGCAGCAGGTACAGGCTTTGCCGCCAGCGGGTGCTCAGTTCATTGTTGATGCGAATCTGCATCCCGGCATCGCGCTCGGTGGCGCCGCGCTGGTTCACGGATGAGCCCACCAGCTGCGTCACGACGTTCCAGCGCTGATTCGGCTTCCAGTGATGATCCAGGCCGACCACGGTTGCCGCGCGGTCCAGGTAATCGGAGCGCACCTGCGTCGCGAGAACCCCCATGTCCTGGCTGCCGAAATCCTGGGTGGCGCGAAAGGCAAGAAAATCGCGCCCGGCAGCGCCGCGTTCGCTGCTGGCTAACAAGCCGTAGTCGACGTGGCCGAGATTGCCGTTGAGCTTGAGCGCGGCCAGCACATCGGCGGGGCCACTGCCGTCGTCGGCCGCGCCGCCCACGCGCCGGGTGTAAATCAGGTTGCTGGTGCCATACCCGAAAGGCACGTCAAACAGGCCCTGGTTCTCGGTGAAGAACGGCCGCTTGTCGCTGAAAAAAGTCTCGATGGCGTCGAAATTGACCACCAGCTCGTCGCTTTCAATCTGGCCAAAGTCCGGATTGATGGTCGCGGTCAGCTGAAATCGGCCGCTCGGCTTCCAGAAGACATCGGCGCCGACATCCGTCGAGGTGCCGCCCTGCACCAGGTCGGCATTACTGACCGCATAAGGCGTCACCGCCAGCAGCGACTGCGAATAGGCCGGAATCTCGATCTTGGCCAGCTCCGAGAGATATCGCGGCTCAAAATAGCTAACAGCGGGCCAGGCCACGCGCTCGCCGGTCGAGGCAATCACGCGATCGAAATAGACGCCAACCACACGCTTGCCAGCCTTGCCCGGTTTCATCGGCGCGATATGCCAGGGGATCAGCATCTCGACGGTCCAGCCATCGGCTTGTTCGGCGATCGCGTGCTGCCAGTCGCCGTCCCAGTCCTGGCGGAACACGTTTTCGTTGACGACCACCGCGTCCAGCACGCCATTGCCCAGGGTCAGCGTGAAGTTGTAGCCCGTACCGCCGTCACCGTCGTAGTCAATGACAAAATTCACCCGATCGACCGTCGCAAATTGATCGCGTTCGCTGCGCTGCCGTGAGCGCGCAACGTCGGCGGACATGGTGCTGCGAAACGCCACCGCCAGGCCCTTGGGCGTTGCCAGGATCCAGGCTTCGGTAGCTTGGCGGCTAACAGCCCGGGTCAGGGGCTGCACGATCTTGAAGTCGGTGATGTGCTGCGCGCCGGCCCACTCGGGCTCATCGGGCACGCCATCGATGCGCAGTTCGGCATGCGCGGCGCCCACCGCGAACAGACCGATGACCAGGCATTGCAGGACTCGCTGCACAATCCTTGTTGTTGTTGCTGAGGGCACCCGCTATTGTCGCCGACAGGCACAGAAAAGTCCCAGCAGACGATCCAGGAGCCGAGGCGAATGAAAGCAGCGTATTACGAGTCCGTCGGTCCCGCCGCGGAGGTCATCCGGGTCGGTGAACGGCCGACCCCGCAACCGGCGCCGGGCGAGGTGCGGATCCGCGTGCATGCGTCGGGCGTCAATCCCTCGGACGTCAAGTCGCGCGCCGGCTCGCGCGGCCCGCTGGCCTGGCCCTGTGTGATTCCGCACTCGGACGGCGCCGGCATCATCGATGCGGTCGGCAGTGGCGTCAACGCATCGCGAATCAGTGAGCGCGTCTGGACCTGGAACGCGGCGTGGCGGCGGCCGTTCGGGACCTGCGCCGAATTTGTCTGCCTGCCAAGCGCGCAGGCCGTGTTCCTCGGAGCTAACACCGACTACGAGGCCGGCGCCTGCCTCGGCATCCCGGCGATGACCGCCTGTCACGCAGCGTTAGGCGATGGGCCGCTCACCGGGAGAACGGTGCTGGTGACCGGCGGCGCCGGCGCCGTCGGCCATTACGCCATCCAGTTCGCCAAATGGTCGGGCGCGCAGGTGATCACCACGGTCAGTGGCGCCGCCAAATCGGTGCAGGCGAAAGCGGCCGGCGCCGACCACGTTATCAACTATCGCAACCAGGATGTGGTCGCGGTCGTGAAGGAACTGACGTCGGGCGGCGGCGTGGACCGGATCGTCGAAGTTGAATTCGGCGGCAATCTCGCGGCCTCCAACCAGATTCTGAAACCCGGCGGCGTCATCGCGGCCTACGGCTCCATGGCCGTGCCGACGCCGGCGCTGCCTTTCTATCCGATGATGTTCAATCACACCACCGTGCACATGCTGCTGGTATATGCGCTGACCGCGGCGCAGCGCAAACGCGCCTGCGACCTGATCAACAGCGCACTCGCCGCCGGCGCGCTGCGGCACCAGATCGCCGCCCGCTTTCCGTTGGCCGAGACGGCGAAGGCTCACCTGGCCGTGGAGTCGGGAGTCGTGATCGGCAACGTCGTCGTCAACGTCGATTGACGATCACTGCGCAACCGCAGCGCATTGCCGATCACGGACACGGAACTAAGGCTCATGGCCAGCGCCGCGATCATGGGCGATAACAGCCAGCCGGTGAACGGATACAGCACCCCCGCAGCCAGCGGCACGCCGAGCGCGTTGTAGGCGAAGGCAAAGCCGAGATTCTGTTTCATGTTAGCCACGGTCCTGCGGGAGATTGTGCGCGCCTGAGCGATGCCGCGCAGATCGCCCTTGACCAGCGTCACCTGCGCGCTGTTCATGGCAACATCGGTGCCGGTGCCCATGGCAATACCGACATCGGCCCTGGCCAGCGCGGGCGCGTCGTTGATACCATCGCCGGCCATCGCGACGATGTGTCCCGCCTGCTGCAGCTGCGCCACCAGCGCGAGCTTGTCGGCCGGCGTGACTTCGCCATGCACTTCGTCGATGCCGAGCGTCGCGCCCACGGTCTTCGCGGTTGTC
>DAIQQI010000308.1:0-4057 GCA_036786925.1 Steroidobacteraceae bacterium | reverse complement strand
GCACGGCAAATTGGCTGGCAAACCCGTGGTCGAACTGCTGGGCGGCAAGCCGCGGCGCCTGCGCGCCTACGCATCCTCGATGAAGCGCGACATCACGCCGAAGGACGAGGCGGCGCGGCTCGCGCGCCTGCGCGATCAATTTGGTTTCGATGCGTTCAAGTGGCGCGTCGCGGCCGAATGCGGCAAGGACGTCGACGAATGGCCCGGGCGCACCGAGGAAATCATTCCGACGGTCGCACGCGCGCTCGGTTCCGGGGTCGCAAAACTGGTGGACGCCAACAGCGGTTTCTCACCGGCCCGCGCGATCGCCGTTGGCCGCATGCTCGAGGCGGAAGGCATCAGTCATTTCGAGGAGCCCTGTCCCTACTGGAAATTTGACCAAACCAGGCAGGTTACCGAGGCGCTGGATCTCGATGTCACCGGTGGCGAGCAGGACTGGGACCTCGCGGCCTGGGAGCGCATGATCGCGCAGCACGTCGTGGATATCGTGCAGCCGGACGTCATGTACATGGGCGGCATCTGCCGCACGCTGGAAGTGGCGCGCATGGCGGCGGCGGCCGGGATGCCGGTGACTCCGCATAGCGCCAACCTGTCGCTGGTCACGATGTGCACCATGCATTTGTTAGGCGCGATGCCGAATGCCGGCAAGTATCTCGAATTCTCGATCGAGGGCAGCGACTACTATCCCTGGCAGGATGGCCTGTTCCTCGGCGACCCCTACAAGATCGTCGACGGCTGCGTGACGATTCCGTCGGCGCCCGGCTGGGGCGTCGAGATCGACCCGGACTGGCTCGCCCGCGCGAGCTACCAGCTCAGCGAGCGGCCGGCCTGATCAACACCCGTTAGCTCCTGACGCGGGACTTGATGAAGTAGGCGATCAGCGCCACCGCGATCGAACCGGCACTGGCCCAGAATTCACTGGCCATCCTGGGATCGAGCGCCATCTTCGCGAGCACCGCAACCATCGCCGCGATCGCAAAATAGGAGGCCCAGGGAAACAGCCACATCGGCAGCGCCGGCGCGGGTTTGCCCTCGCGCTCCCGCGCGCGCCGCAGGCGCACCTGCGAGATACAGATCGTCACGTAGATGGCAATGATGATCGCACCGGTGGCCTTGACCAACCACGCGAACACCAGGCCCGGCGACAGGATTGCCGCGATCACGCCGATGAAACCCACGACGCTCGCCAGCCAGACCGAACGTGCCGGCACGAACCGTTTGTTGGTCTCGGCCAGGAAACGCGGCGCATCGCCCTTCTCCGCCAGGACGTAGAGCACGCGCGAAGCGACGTAGAAGGAGGAATTCAGGCAGGACAACACCGCCGTCAGGATAATGATGCTCATCACCGTGCTGGCCAGTGGAATACCCATGAAATCCAGCACCAGCGTAAACGGCGATTCACCCGACTTCACCGTGTTCCAGGGCACGACGCTGACGATCAGCGCGACGGAACCCAGGTAGAACGCGAGAATGCGCCAGACCACGGTCGATACCATGCGGGCGACGGATTTTGCGGGCTCGGTCGACTCCGCCGCCGCGATGGTCACCACTTCAGCACCCATCATCGAGAAGAACACCGGGATCGCGCCTGTCAGCACGGCGGCGAATCCAAATGGCGCGAAGCCACCATGCTCGGTCAGGTTGCCAAACGTCGGGCCCGTGGGCGAAGTCCAGCCAAATGCGTAGGCAAGACAGGTGGTGATGAAAACAATGATGGCGGCAACCTTGATGGAAGCGAACCAGAACTCGAATTCACCAAACGCGCGGGCCGACATCAAATTGACCGCCGTCATCGCCGCCATCAGCACCGTGCCGATGACCCAGTTTTCATAGGGCAACCACAGCTGCAGAATCGCAGCGCCGGCGATCGCTTCGATCGGGATCACGATCGCCCAGAAATACCAGTACAGCCAGCCGACCGAAAAACCCGCCCAGTTGCCGAGAGCCACACGGGTAAATTCGGTAAATGAGCGTACCTGGGGCATTTCGACCGCCATCTCGCCGAGGCAGCGCATGACCAGCAGCACCAGCAGGCCTGTGAGTGCATAGCTGAGGATGACGGCGGGCCCGACCTGCAATATCGCGACACTGCTGCCGACCAGGAGACCGGCGCCGATGATGCCGCCGATGGTGATCATGGTAACGTGACGCGGCCGCAGTGCATGCGACAAGCGGTCCTTCGCCACCTGGGCGTCCAAAACAGTGCTGTTCAATGCGCTCTCCCCGATGATGGCAATGGCATTAAGGCGCCAAGACTAACCCGCCGCGGTGTCCTGATCGAGTCCCGCGTCAGCCGCGGCGATCGCGGCCTGCTCAGCCGCCAGATCGAGATCGCGGCACAGGTACCAATACAGTAATGCCGACACCGGCAGTCCCACCAGCATCGACACATCGGCGCCACCGAGCATGGTCGCGACAGGCCCACGGTAAAGCCCCGAGCTGACGAACGGAATCATGACGACAAATCCGACGCCGTACGAAACCAGGCCGTGCCAGTTCCAGCGGCCATACATGCCATTCGGGTTGAAGATCTCGCGGATCGAGTAGTGGCCGCGCCTGACAACGTAAAAGTCGATCAGGTTGATCGCGGTCCACGGAGTCAGGAGATACAGCAGCACAGCTAACAGATCCTCGAAGCGGTGCACGAAATCCTCGGACGCGATCAGCGCGAGCCCGATACACACGATCACTGTCAGCGCTAGACTGAACAGCCGCTTGGCCACCGTAGGCGGGCTCGGATGGATCGAATCGGCGATGCTCAGCAGCGCGAGCGACGCGCCGTAGAAATTGAGGCTGGTGATAGTGACCAGCCCGAGCAGTCCCGCTATCAGCAGCGGCGCACCCAGCCCTGGCATCACCGTGTCGGCCGCCTTTTGCACGGCCCCGGCCACATCGGCATCTGGAAACAATGCGGCCGCAAGCGTACCGAGCAGCATCATCCAGACGCCGCCGATATAGGCGCCGACGTAGGTCCACCAGAAAGACTCGCGCACCGATACCTCGCGCGGCAGATAGCGCGAGTAGTCCGAGACATAGATCGACCAGCTGAGTTGATAGGCAGCCGCGGCAAAGAACTGCACCAGGAACGGAATGGTGTCGAAATCGTCGACCCGCCAGTGGCGCTCCGGCAGCTGCAGCGTGAAAGCCGCCGCCACCGTGAACACGAACAGCACCGCGAGCATCAGATAGGCGAGCCAGCGCTGCGTCTTGTGGATCCAGTCATAGCCCACCGCCGCGATGGCGGCCGCCAGCACGGTGAAGATGATGATCACGGGCGGGTCGATTGCACGCGATGCGCCGGTAAGCTGGCGCACCGACTGCGCAACCAGGACTTCGTTGAAGGCGTTATAGCCGATGTAGGCGACCAGCGCGACTACCCAGACCAGCAGTGCGCCCATATAGCCAAACTGCGGGCGCGACTGGATCAACTGCGCCAGACCCAGTTGCGGGCCCTGGGTGGAATGGAACGACATGAAGAATGTGCCGAGTGCGCAGCCGGCGAGCACCGCGATGGCCGTCCACAACAGATTGCCGCCGAGCCCGATGCCGATGACGCCCACCGCCAGCGTCGCGAGATGCGCATCGCCGCTGAACCAGATCGGCCACAGGTGCCAGACCTTGCCGTGGCGTTCAGCGAGCGGAATGTAATCGATCGAGTGTTTTTCGATTTTCATCGGCATCTCGCAGGCGCTTGGGCCTATTTATTATCGGCGTTATAATATAATTTGTCGCTGACAGGTTAGCTTACCCGAGGTTGCGAACGTGAATCCCGAAGTCTTTATCACCTGCGCCATCACGGGCGACGATACCAAAGTCACCCGCAGCCCCCACTGCCCGATCGCGCCCGCCGACATTGCGGCCTCGGCCATTGCCGCAGCGCGCGCCGGCGCGGCAATCGTACACCTGCATGTGCGCGATCCGGACACCGGCGGCTTCAGCATGGAAACCCGTCACTACCGCGAGGTCGTGCGCCATATCCGTGAAAGCAAGGTCGATGTCATCGTCAACCTGACCTGCGGGATGGGCGGCTACATCGTGATCGGCAACAACGGTCTCG
>DAIQQI010000307.1:0-4072 GCA_036786925.1 Steroidobacteraceae bacterium | reverse complement strand
TTACGCGATCGCCGCCGATTTCCTGCGCCATGGCGCGCATGTGCTGGTGGAAAAACCCATCACCGAGACGGTTGCGCAGGCGCGCGAGCTCATTGACCTCGCCGTAGCTAACAAGCGGGTGCTGCAGGTCGGGCACCTGGAGCGTTTCAATCCGGCGGTGGTGGCGGCCGAGCCGCATCTGCGCGCGCCGCGCTTCATCGAATGCCAGCGGCTCGCGCCGTTCAAGCAGCGCGGCACCGATGTCAATGTGGTGCTGGACCTGATGATCCATGACATCGACATCATCGAATCGATCGTGCACAGCGATATCGAGAGCATCGATGCGGTCGGATCGCCGGTGTTTTCCGATGAGATCGATATCGCCAATGCGCGCCTGCGTTTCGTGAATGGCTGCGTTGCCAATACCACGGCCAGCCGCGTCAGCCTCAAGACCGAGCGCAAGCTGCGCGTATTCAATACCGATGCCTACGTGTCGATCGATCTGCAGCAGCGCATCCTGACGGTGGTGCGCAAACGGGTCGGTGCGGCCGGCGATGCCCTGCCGGTGCAGATCGAGGAGCAGTCGTTTGAGCAGGGCGATGCGCTGCGCGCGGAAATTGAATCGTTCTTGAATTGCATCCGCGAGGGCAGTCAGCCGGTGGTCACCGGCGAGGACGGCCTGCGCGCCTTACAGACCGCAGTGCGCATTACTGCGCAGGTGGAAGCAGGAGTCCGATGAACAAGCAACCCGAGCACCTGCAACCGAAGTCGCGCCTGGTCAAGGTCGCGGCCACCCAATTTGCCTGCGACTGGGATCGCGCGGGAAACCTCGCCAAGGCCGAGCGGCTGGTGCGCGCGGCGGCTGCGCAGGGCGTGCAGATCATCCTGCTGCAGGAGCTGTTCGAGACTCCGTATTTCTGCATCGAGCAGGATACGCGGCACCTGGCGCTGGCCACGACGCTGCACGACAGTCCCGTGGTGCGGCGTTTTGCGGCGCTGGCCGGCGAGCTCGGCGTGGTCCTGCCGATCAGCTTTTTTGAGAAGGCGGGCCAGGCATATTTCAACAGCATCGCGATCGCCGATGCCGATGGCCGGGTGTTAGGTGTGTACCGCAAGGCGCACATACCCAACGGCCCTGGTTACCAGGAGAAGAACTACTTCAGCCCCGGGGATACCGGCTTCAAGGTGTGGAACACCCGCTTTGCGCGCATTGGCGTGGCCATTTGCTGGGACCAGTGGTTTCCCGAATGCGCGCGCGTCATGGCGTTGATGGGCGCGGAGCTGCTGTTGTACCCGACCGCCATCGGCTCGGAGCCGCCGCCCGCATTGCCGGTCGACTCGCGCGATCACTGGCAGCGTACCCAGCAGGGGCATGCGGCGGCTAACATGATGCCGCTGATCGCCTCGAATCGCTTTGGGCTGGAGCGCTCGCTGCAGGATCCGGAAAATCTCTACATCCGCTTCCACGGTTCATCGTTCATCGCCGACGCCACGGGCGCAAAAGTGGCCGAGGCGGGGCGCGAGGGCGAGGCGGTGCTGACCGCGCAGTTTGACCTGGAGGAAACGGCGCGGCTGCGCGAGAACTGGTTTGTGTTTCGCGACCGGCGCCCGGAGCTGTACGGCGCGTTGCTGTCGCTCGACGGCGGCGCCGAGTCAGCCTGACGTCGGTCTGATCCGCAGGAAATCCGGCAGGTCCGGATCGATCAGCGCGGAACTGTCGACGACCACGCGTTCCATCATGCCCTGCTGCAATACTTCGAGGGCGACCGGCGCTGCGCCGGCAAAACTCTGTACGAAATCCAGTCCCAGGTTGGCTAACAGCGTGTTCTCTTCGGACGTCTCGACCTGCTTGGCGACCGTATGCACGCCGGCGAGGCGCGCCATTTGCGCGATGCCAGAGACGACCGCCTGGTGATAACGCGAATCCCTGAGGTCAGCGGTCAGCGCGCGGTCGATCTTGAGCAACCGCAGCGCCGGCAGGGCTAACAGGTCGACGCCATTGTCCTGCAGGGTGAAGTTATCAATGACCAGGCCGATCTGGGCGGCCTCGCACGCGAGTGCCAGCGCTTCAATATCGCGCCGCTTGATGGCTACCGTGCGATGGTCGACCTCGAGCGCGATCAGGCCCGGAGGGAGCTGGGCCGCATCCAGCCGGGTGCGTACGCAGTCGACGAAGCTCCGATCCTCCAATGACGACGCCGAGAGATTGACCGAGAACTGGCTGGGCTCATCGCCCCAGGCCTCGAGGTGTTCTCTGAGCCACATCACCAGGGTGGTGATGACTCGCCGGTCGAGGTAACTGGCCGCGCCGCTGGCTTCTGCCGAGAGCAGGAGCGAGGTTGGAGCAGATTCACCACCCGCCTGATTGTCCCGCAGCAGCACTTCGTAACGGCGAATGCGCAGTTCGGTGTTCAGGGGCATCAGCCGCTGCGCGTGCAGGGCTATCGGAAACTGCCGGACCTCTTCCGTGACGCGATTCTTCCCAACGGAGTCCGTGTTAGCGGGCTCCCCTGTCGCGGTGTCTGGCGCTTCCGGCGAGTCGGAAGCCTCATCGAGCGGCAGCCTTGCCTGTGCCGCAGCGTTGCTACCGGCGACACCGGCCGCGTGCATCTGCGCGAGTTCGCCCCAGTGACGCGCGGCGCGCACCACTGGAATCGGCAGGTCCGGCGCGGCACGCCCTTTGCCGCGCAAGCGCTCGCTGGGAACCAGCAGCATGATGAATCCGGTAAATACGCCATCGTCGGTGCGGCTGATCAGCAATACCGCAGAGATGCCGCTAGGCAACGGCACATCGACCCGCGACGGTGCGATCTTGCCAGCGAAGGCTTCCAGAGCGGCGCGCACTCCCAGATATTCGCTGGACGCGTTGTAGGTGCCGGAGCGCCAATGGCAATAGCCGTTGCGATCATGCAGTGACACGCCGCGCGCAAACAGGGTCGGCAGCGAGGCCACGACCCGGCGGCCAAGGCTGCCCGCATCCAGGCAGAATTGGATAGTGTCTGAGGCGTCGCCAGGGCTGTGCGCCGCGCCGTGCAGAGTCATGTGATTGCCGGTGCGCGAAGTCGAATGCGACATAGGGCCGTAATATTAGAGCGCGTTGTGACGGCGATATCGGCCGCAAGTCGCAGTTAGCGCTTGAAATTTTGTTATTTGACATATACAGGGCTCAAATCGCCGGCGCTGCTAACAACAGCTGGGAGCTAGGGCTTGCTGAAGCTGCCGGACAGTGCGCTTTCCAGCGTGTCGGTATTCGCCGCGACCAGGGCCAGCACGCCGCTCACCTCCAGGACGGCCGCGGTGTTGGCGTTCAGTTCGCAGAGCCGGACCTCGGTGCCGCGGCTTTTGGCATCCACGATGAAGCGCTGCAGCGCATGCGCGGCGGTCGAGTCCACGTAGGGCACGCGGCCCATGCGCAGGATCAGGGTCCTCGGCCGGCGGCCCATGCGCTGCAGGGTGTCCAGCATCTCGGTCGCGACGCCGAAAAACATCGGCCCTTCGAGGCGGAACACTTCGACGCCCGGCGGCAACTCGGCGCGCTGCAATTCGTCATCCGCCGCCTGATCGTCGCTGCGCAGACTGGCGGCCTGACTCATGCTGGCCATGAATAACATCGAAGCGAGCGTGACGCCGACCGCAATCGCGACCGTTAGATCCACCAGCACGGTCAGGCCGAAGGTCAGCAGCAACAGCAATCGTTCGCCCCCGTCCATGCGCAACAGGCTGCGGAAGCGGTCGACCTCGCTCATGCCCCAGGCCACGACCATCAGGATCGCGGCCAGCGAGGCCATCGGAACATGCTTTATCAGGCTGCCGGCCAGCAGCATCATGGCTAACAACAACAGCGCGTGCAGGATGCCGGCGACCGGCGTGCTGCCGCCGGCCCGGACGTTGGTCGCGGTGCGCGCGATGGCGCCTGTGGCGGGCAGCCCGCCGAACAGCGCCGAGGCGCAGTTGGCCCAGCCCTGGGCAACCAGCTCCTGGCCCGGGCGGTGACGGAATCCCGTCATGCCGTCGGCTACGACCGCCGACAGCAGCGCCTCGATGCCGGCGAGAAAGGCGATGGTAAATGCGCTCGGCATGACTTCCCGCAGCA
>DAIQQI010000493.1:0-1254 GCA_036786925.1 Steroidobacteraceae bacterium | reverse complement strand
ATCCTGCTCGGCTATTGCGGCCCTAACAACGGCTATGCGCCACTGCCGTGGCTGGAGGCGAGCCTGACCGCGGCCGAGGAACACAAGTACGCGCTGGTGATCGCGGGCCCGGCGGACCGCCTGGGGAAATGCCTGCCGGCTGATACCGCCACGGCGGCACAGCCCGGCGAAAGCCTCATGTGGATTGCGCTCAAGCCGCCGCCGTCGCTGTTGCTGTGTGGTGGCGGACCCGATGCCGTGCCGGTGGCGGAACTGGCGCGTTTCCTGGGCTGGCGCGTCGAGGTGCTGGACCATCGACCGGCCTATGCCGACGCGCGGCGCTTTGCCGCCGGCGTTCGCGTGCGCCAGGCGCGCCCGGCGCCGCTCAGCACCCTGAGCCCGGCGCCGCTGCCGGACGCAGCGGTGATCATGAGTCACCATCTGGACACCGACCGCGGCTGGCTCGCGGCGCTGGCCAGCCAGCCTCCGGGCTACGTTGGTCTGTTAGGCCCGGCGCCGCGGCGCGAGAAACTGTTAGGCGAGCTGACGGTGGAGCAGCGCCAGGCACTGGCGGGCGTGTTGCGCGCACCGGTTGGCCTCGATCTCGGCGGCCGCTCGCCGGAGAGCATTGCGCTCGCGATCATCAGCGAAATCCAGGCGGCGCTGCACCAGCGGCGCGGACAGCCGTTCTCCGAGCAGCAGGCGCCCGCGTGAGGCCGCTGTTGTCATGCACCGGCTCAGCTAGGCTAGCGGCTGCGATGCGACCCAAACTACATTTCGCCCTCGGTGCCTGCATGCTGCTGCTGGGCTCGCTGCAGGGGTCGGCGGCGGACCGGACACCGCCAGCCAGGACCCTGCGCGACTGTCCGACCTGCCCGGAGCTGGTGGTCATTCCGGCCGGGTCTTTCCTGATGGGCACGCCGAAAGCCATCCAGGTGCCGACTGAAGTGCCGGCGGAACTGGATCCGGTCATGATCACGATAACCCGGCCGTTCGCGCTCGGTCGTTTCGAGCTGACCCGCGGTGAGTACCAGGAGTTCGTGACCGCCAGCGGCTACAGCCCGCCCGATCCGCACTGTCGCACCTGGGTAGAGGACCTGAAGGCATTCCGCGACCTGCCGCGCGGCTGGCAGCAGGCCAACGTCCCCGCGGCGCCCACCGACCGCCACCCTGTTAGCTGCATCAGCTGGCACGATGCCAGGGCCTACCTCGCCTGGCTGTCGAAGCAGACCGGCAGGAACTACCGGTTGCCGAGCGAGACCGAGTGGGAATACG
>DAIQQI010000051.1:0-13383 GCA_036786925.1 Steroidobacteraceae bacterium | reverse complement strand
GCCGGAGGCTCCGTCGACGACCAGTTCCGCCTGCTTGCCGGTGTCGGTCGCAGCCTGGCGAACGATGCGTGACAGGCGCTGCACATGCCGCTGGAATGGCACCATGCGGGTGCGCATCAGGCCATTCTGCAGTTCGGTGACGGTGCGCGCCTGCTGCTGCAGCAGGTTCTGCGTGTCGCGCGTCAGTGATTCGAGCAGCTGCTGAATACTGGCGACGTCGCTGGCCGTTTCGGCCAGGGCGCGGGAGAACTGCTGGATGGATGAATAGCGATCAAGTTCCAGCGGGTCAAAATCGGAACGATGGCCGCCGTCGCTCTCGAATTTGCTCAGGATCTGCTTTTCAGTTTCGATTTCGAGCTTGCGCAGCTGCTCCTTGAGGCGCGTGACCGTGCGCGACAGTTCGCCAAGGTTGAAATCGATGGAGCCGATCTGCTGCTCGAGCCGGGCGCGGCCGATGCTGACCTCGCCGGCATTGTTCAGTAACTGATCTAACAGATCGGCGTCGACGCGCGCCAGTTCCTGGCGATCGGCAGGCGCAGGTTCGCGCCCCGGTGGCAAGGCAACAGCGGCGGCCTGTGCCTCCTCCGCAACCGGCTCTGGTTCTGGCTCTGGTTCCGGCACCGCAGCAGCGAGCGGTTCCAGGGCTGCGGCCGCCGGCGGCTCAGCGAACGGCGGCGCAGTTACCACGGCGGCGGGTACAACCGGCGCCACTTCCTCAATGACCGGCACGGCGGATTGCAGCGTGTCGCCCGCAGCCGGCGGTGGCGCAGCCGCGACGACCACTGGCGGCGGCGGTGGCGGCGGTGGCGGCGGCGCAAGGATCTCGGGCGCCGCAGGTACCTCGAGCTGTTTGGTTTCCTGCGTTATTTCCAGGTCGGGCGGTTGGGCCAGCGCGTGAATGCGCCCGATCAAGGTCGTCGCCGGCGTCATGGTCTTGCCATCCGACAACGACTCGCGCATGCGGGACAGCTCATCAAGGCCCTGCTGCAGCACGCTGCGCGCCGCGCTGCCGCCGCGCGCTACCCCGAGTTCGACCTGCTGAATCAGCGACTCAAGTTCGTGCGCCAGCGATGCCATGCTGCGCAGGCCCGCCATGCGCGCTCCGCCCTTGAGTGTATGCAGCGGCCGCTTCAGTGCTAACAACTGCTCGGCGTTATTGGCTTCACCGGTCCACCTGTCGAGAGCCACGCCTGTTTCGTCGAGGAGCTCGGTGGCCTCCTCCGCGAAGATCGAGGCAATTTCCGGATCGAATTCCATCGCCAGCGGTTCGGGTTCGGCTTCGGCGGGAGCAGCAGCGGCCACGGCAGCGGGCGTGTCCTCGGCTGCCTCAGCTTCATTGCCGCTCGATAGTTCGATCTGCTCCGAATTCTGTTCGGCAAAGGCGATGCGGGCATCGAGTGCGGCCTCGGCCGCCACCAACCGTTCGCGCAGCGCATCATGCGACACGAAGAACATCGTGCCCTCGTCCAGGTTGCGTGCGATCAACTCCATCGCCGACATGCAATCGCCTAACAATCTCAGGTCTTCGGCGACAAAGCCGACGCCACTGGCCCAGGCCTTGCGCAGCCAGCGCTCCAGCGGCTCCGCCAGCCGGGTACCGTGGCGCACTTCGGCCATCTTTGAGCTGCCGCTCAGGGTGTGACAGGCGCGGTAAATGTCCTCGCTGGGCCGGTGTGGTTCCGGCCTGCCGAGTTCGCGTGCAATCCAGTTGCGCACCGTACTGACGTGAGCATTGATCTCGCGCTGATAGATTTCGCGCAAGGTGCTGTCCATCGTGCCGCCCTTGTCGGCAGCGGCGGCGTCACTGTCAGCATCACTGGCAGCATCACTGGCAGCGTCACTGGCAATGTCACTGGCGGCTTGCGGCTGGGCAGCAGCAGCCGCCGACGGCGTGTAGTCCTCGACCGGAGTCTCGCCAGCCGCAAGCGCATGCGCGCGCCTGACCATGGCGCCTGAATCAATTGACGCCACCGTGCGATTGGCAAACGCCTCGACCATGGCCGCGGCGTTAGCAACGCCCTCACCGATCACCTTGACGATCGCCGTGCTGCGCACCAGCGTGCCGTCGATCAGTCGATTCAGCAGATTTTCGATCGACCAGGCAAATTCGCCTATCGAGGTTGCGCCCACCATCCGGCCGCTGCCCTTCAGCGTATGGAATGAGCGGCGCAGTATTGCCAGCGAGGCGATTTCCTGCGGGTTTTGCTCCCAGACCGGAAAATGCTCCTTGATCCGCGCAGTCTCCTCGCGCGCTTCCTCGACAAAGATCTGGCGCAATTCGGGATCGACGGGCTCGGCGTCGTCGGCAAGGGAGGGCTCCGGCCGTGCCGGCAGCACCGGCGGCCCGGCGCGCGCCGCTGCTGCGGATGCCACTGCGCTGGCGGCCGCGGCGGCGGAGGCTTGCGGTGTCAGCACTTCGGTGGCCGTGGCCTGCAGCGTGCGTAAGGTTCCGGTGGCGCTCAGAATCGCCGGTTCCACCGTTGGCACCGCCGAACCGCGCTCGTGATCCAGAGCCTCGACGCAGCGCTCGGCATTCTCGAGCATGTAGCTCGGTTCCCTGCGGCCGGCCTGCAAGGTCTCCATGTAATATTCGAGGCTGACCACTGCATCGGCCAGCCGGTCGAGAAACTCGTGCGACACACTCGCGCCGCCCGGCTGCATGATGCGCAGCAGGTGCCGCTCGATGCCGTTGACGATTTTTTCGGCGCGCGCATGACCTAACATGCGGAGCGCCGCACGGACGCCGCCAATCTGCGCCGGCCAGTTGTCGAGCCCGCTGGGCTCGAGCGTACCGCCGATATTCTGGGTAATCGTATCCTTGAGGCGCGCCAGGTTGGCGATGCATTCGCGCAGCACCGCTGCCTGCACTTTCGCAAACTCCTCCGCGCCCGGCTCTGCGAGCGGCTGATCCCGGTCCGCGGCATGGCCGCCGCCGGGCAGAATCATCCGCACCAGGTGGCTGTCGAGGCTGTCCTCGACGCGGATCAGCTCGGAGGCAATCTCAACCAGCTGCTCTTCGCCGGCGGGGGACTCGCCGCTCACGACTTTCGCAAGCCGCTCGACCTGCGGCTGTATCGCGCCGCGCAGCTCACCCAGGCCTAACACGCCGAGCGTGTCGCCGATCTTGCGCAGCATCTCCACCTGCGGCGCGAGCTCGGCGGCATTGCCGGTACCGCGCCTGACAAAGATATCCAGTACGTCCTTGACGCGACCCAGGTCCTCGCGGATCGCGGCCGCCACTGTCTGCATCAGCTTGACGCTGGGCGCCGACAGCGTTTCACGTTCCGCTTCCACGGCCGGATCAACCGGCAGCAGCTCATCCAGCCGGAAGGACTTGCGCACCGCGTTGACGCGGGTGCCGCCGGCCGTAGAGCGCGCGATGTAATAAAGCAGGTTGTTCAGCAGCTCGACCGGCGGGCTCTGCGCGTACCGCGTCTCGCCGATTTCCAGCAGGCGCTTGATCTCGCGATCCGCAAGACCTAACAATCGCTTTATGGAGATGCTGCCTTCGAGACCGCCGGTCCGCAGCGCCTCGACCAGGGCGCCAACGACCCACCACAGCTGGAACACCGGCTGTTGTGTTGCGCGCTGCTCGATTTCCGCCGCCACGTCCGACAGCGCGCGCAGGTTCTCGTCGATGCGCTCGCCGCGGATCCAGCCCACCAGGCCCATCTGAAACCGCGTGCGCTCGCGGCGCGCGACCGAGTACAGGTCGGTGCCGGGCAGCATCCTGGCGGGCGGCTTGTTAGGCTGCTGGTCGGACTTCAGGTTGAGCAGCAGCAGCGTGCCTTCGGACAGCAGCGCGCTGCCGCGCACCGCGCGCAGGTCGTTGAGCAGCGGCAGCAGCAGCAGCGCCATGCCGATCCCGCCCGCCAGCACACGCTCCAGGTAACCTGGCAGCTGCACGACCGCGCGCATCAGCGCATCGAGCACCTCGGCATGATTGCGCCGGTCGTCGGGCGCTTCCAGCAGGTAAACGGCGACCAGCTCCATTTCTTCGGCCAGCAGCGCCGCGCCGTATATCTCGAGTACCTTGAGCACGCCGCGTGCGGTGCGCAGTTCGGCGGCGCAACGCTGCAGCAAAGCGCTGTTTTCCTGCTGGTCGGCATAGGCCTCGAGCGCATTGCGGGCCTCGGCCAGCGTGTTCGCCAGCTCGCGGCCGACAATCTGCACCGATTGTTCCGCGATATCAGCCATGGTCAGCACCGCCGGGCAAACGGAATCCGGCGACCGAGCGGCGCAGGTCCGCCGACAGATCCGCCAGCTTGGCGATCTGCTGCGACGTTGCACCGGTGGATTCCGCGGTCTGCGAACTGATTTCCTTGAGCACGCTCATGTTGCGCGCGATCGCCTGCGCCGAACCGGACTGCTGGCGCGCGCTGCCGGAGATGTTCTGCACCAGGCTCGCGATCTGGTTCGAAACCTGCTCGATTTCCTCGAGCGCGGCGCCGGCATTCTCAGCCAGCAAGGCGCCGCCGACCACGTCCGCGGTGCTGCGTTCCATCGAGACGACCGCTTCGTTGGTGTCGGATTGAATCGTCCGCACCAGGACTTCTATCTGCTTGGTCGCGTTGGCAGCGCGTTCGGCGAGCCGCTGCACCTCGTCGGCCACGACCGCAAATCCGCGCCCGGCCTCGCCGGCCATCGACGCCTGGATGGAAGCGTTCAGCGCCAGAATGTTAGTTTGCTCGGCAATGTCGTTGATGAGTTCGACGATGTTGCCGATCTCTTGCGAGGATTCACCCAATCGCTTGATGCGCTTGCTGGTTTCCTGGATGGTCTCCCGGATCGCGTTCATGCCATCGATTGTGCGCCGCACGGCATCGCCGCCCTTGTGAGCGACGTCGACGGAATGGCGCGCAACATCGGCCGCGCGCTCGGCATTACCCGAGACCTCTTCGGTGGAACCTGCCATTTCCGCGACCGATTCACTGGCCTGGCCAATTTGCCGCGACTGCGCCGAGCTTGCTTTCGTCAGGTGTTGCGCCAGCGCCTGGGTCTGCTTGGTCGCGCCATCGAGCGATATGGCCGACTGGTTGATGGTCGTCACGAGGCCACGCAGCGCATCGACCGCATAGTTGATCGAATCGGCGATCGCGCCGGTCATGTCTTCGGTTACCGTGGCCTGCACGGTCAGATCGCCGTCGGCGAGACTCGAGAGTTCGTCGAGCAGCCGCAGGATGGCTTCCTGGTTGCGATCCGCGGCCAGGTGCTGCGTCGCGGCCGCGAGACGCTGGCGATCCGCCTCGGCGCGCAGCTCGCGCACCTGCTGCCAGATCAGCCACAGCGGCACCAGTGCTAACAAAACAAAGATCGCCGGCCACCAGGGCGCGGAGCCGCGCGCCGGACTGTCCTGGCGGGCTATCTCGGCTAACGCGCGGGCATTGTCGGTCAACGACTCGACCTGCCGTGCCGACCCTGCGGTGCGCGGCGCCGCGGTGACGGCGCGGCGGACGGCGGCATTCAGGTCCGCAACGCCGCCGCGCAGCTGGACCAGTTGTGCCGCGGCTTCGGCGCCGATGACTCTTGGCAGCGCGCCAATACTTGACTCTTTGCCTTCCAGGCTGGCAACCACCTGGGCCAGGTAGTCGGCGCTCTCGGCCAGACGCCGGGTAATCGTTGCCGGCCGGTCGGCGCCGTCGGCTAACGCCGCCAGGTCGAGTTGCACCTGCAAGGCGCGGTTCACGAAGCGCTCGCGAACGCGCGCCACGGTATCGCTCGCACTATCGGGGCTGCGTTTGGACAGCTCACCAATCAGTTGATTGAGCTGCGGCACGCGTGCTGCCGCGATTGACGCAGCCTGCAGCGTCTCCGCGGTCGCCGTGGACGACCTGCCGACCGCATCCAGCGCGCTCAGCACGACTGGCAGCCGGGCATCGCGTGCCCAGGCGCTGGTCTCGTTGTCGGACGCCGCGGACTGCAGCTGTGCACCCGCATCAGCCAGAGCCTTGACGGCCCTGGCATCGCCGGTGCGGGCACGGCCGGCGTCGATCGCAATGTCCGTCAGGGTCTGCGCGACACCAGAGGCGCCGGCGGCTGGTGTCGCAACGGCGCTGAAAAGCACACCGAGGGCGGCGATCAGCAGCAACGCCACCGCGGCCATGATCCACGTTGTAAGGTCGCGTGGCGAAAAAGCCGCCCCTGATTTGCGCGCTGTCATGAACTCTTACGCCGCCGCATCCTGGAACGCCTGGCTCTCGACCAGGGTCCGCATGCTGAGCACCGGCCACTGCTCGGGGCCGCGCCTGAAAGAGCCCGCCAGGTAACGTTCCACCCGCACCACCGTCGGCGGCGCGTCGGCCGAGAACTCGCCTTCCTGGAAACGCCGGAAACCTAACACCTCATCGACCATCAGACCGGCCGGTACATCGCGATGGTTCACGACAATGACGCGGGTATTGCGCGAGGTTGAGGTGACCCCGCTGCCGAAGAATTGCCGCAGATCGATAACGGGCAGCAACGAGCCGCGCACATTGGCGAGCCCCTTGATCCACGGTTTGGCGCCAGGCACGCGGGTCAGGGACGAAGGCACTGCCAGCACCTCGCGGGTTTCGTCGCGGGCGATCAGGTACAGCTCGCCGGCCATGCGCAATGCCACACCGACCCACTCGCGGCTGGCTGCGGCCTGCTCGTCCGTGCCGGTCGTTGCATTGCGGCCGAGCTTGTCCAGCTCGGCTAACAATTCAAAAGGACGGTCGCGCAGACCCTTGAGCGAACTGCTGTGACTTTGACCGAGAGGCATGCCCGTCAAGATGCTAACGTCGCCTGGGCCTTGGCCACCAGCTGCGCGGGTGAAACCGGCTTGATCATGTAGTCCACTGCGCCCTGGCGCAGGCCCCAGACCTTGTCGCTCTCCTGGCCCTTGGAACTGACCATGACGATGGGGATCGCCTGGGTTTCCGGGTCGTGGGTGAGGGCCCGGGTCGCCTGGTAGCCGTTCATGCCAGGCATCACGATGTCCATGAAGATGAGGTCGGGATGAATTTCCCGCGCCAAACGGACGCCTTCGGCGCCGTCGACCGCCGTGGCGGTGCGGAAGCCGTGCTTTTCGAGCGCGTGCTTCATGACATGCAGCTCGGTCGGCGAATCATCGACAATGAGTATCAGCGCCATGGCTATTTCTCCACCTGGCTCTCGATAGCCGACAACAGCTCGTCCTTGGTAAACGGCTTGGTGAGGTAGTGTTCGGAGCCGACAATGCGGCCGCGGGCGCGGTCGAAAAGCCCGTCCTTGGAGGACAGCATGATGACCGGGATGTTCTTGTAAGCCTTGTTATGCTTGATTAGTGAACAGGTCTGATAGCCATCGAGCCGCGGCATCATGATATCGACGAACACAATGTCCGGAGTCGTTTCGGCGATTTTCGCCAACGCATCAAAGCCGTCGACAGCCGTATGCACTTCGCACCCCTCCTTGGCGAGCAAAGTTTCAGCGGTACGACGAATGGTCTTACTATCGTCGATGACCAGGACCTTGAGGCCCACGAATTTCGAATTGGCAGCCGTTTCCACTCAACACTCCCATATGCTGATACGGCCCGTGCAAGCGGTACGGGCAGCAGCGTATTGGCACACAAACCGACCGCAGCAGAGTTGCGTTTTAACATATAGAGGGACCCATCGCCATGCCACGCAGTTCACAGTTTTGCGCGATCGCTGAATCGGAGCGCTTTTCGTCATGACTCCGGTGAGGCGCGTGGCGGTGGTCATGGACCCAATCGCCGAAATCAAGTATGCAAAAGACTCGACGCTGGCCATGCTTCTGGCGGCCAGTAAACGCGGTTGGCAGCTGAGTTATCTCGAAATGAGCGCTCTTTTCGTGCGGGATGGAGTGGCGCTCGGCCGTGCCCGGCCGCTCAGCGTTGCTGCCAACCCCGACCGCTGGTTCACGCTGGGCGAGCCAGCCGTCGAGCGGCTGGGCGGTTTCGATGCGATCCTGATGCGCAAGGACCCGCCTTTCGACATGGAGTACATCTACAGCACCTATGTCCTCGATCGCGCGGTCCTGCAGGGCGCGCTGGTCGTCAACCAGCCGCAGGGCCTGCGCGACATGAACGAAAAGGTCTATACGGCCTGGTTTCCGGAGTGCTGCGCCCCGACGCTGATTACCCGCAACATGGCCGACATGCACGCCTTCCTGGCCGAGCATGGCACCGCCGTCTGCAAGCCGCTGCACGGCATGGGCGGACGCTCGATCTTTGTGCTGCAACAGGGCGACAAGAACAGCAGCGTGGTGTTCGAGACGCTAACGAACTACGGCGAGCAATTCGCGATCGTGCAGCGCTATATCCCGGAAATCGTTGTCGGCGGCGACAACCGGATCATCATCGTCGATGGTGAGCCGGTGCCATTCGCGCTGTCCCGCATACCGACCAGCTCTGACAACCGCGGCAACCTGGCTGCGGGCGCCAAAGGGGTCGCGCGGCCGCTGCGCGACCGGGAACGCTGGCTCGCGGCGCAGATCGGACCGGCCCTCGCCGCGCGCGGCATGCTGTTCGTCGGCATCGATGTCATCGGTGATTACGTCACCGAAATCAACGTCACCAGCCCCACCGGCATCCGTGAAATCGACAAGCAATGCGGCACCGATATCGCCGAGCTGTTGATGGCCGCCATTGCCAAACGGCTGCCGGCGCGCGCATGAACGACCGATCGCTGCTGCTGCGCGAAGGCTACGCACCGAGCGGTGATCGGCTGGTGACGATGGTCTTCCTGGCGGCGGTCGTGCATGCGCTGGTCATCGCCGGCATCTCCTTCGCCGGCAATGGCGGGGACAGCGGCCCGGTTCCCGGACTGGAAGTGGTGCTGGTCGGGGAGGACCTGCCGACCGCCGAAAAGAACCCCGGCGCCCCCTATCTAGCGCAACGCACCCAGATCGGCGCCGGCACCACTGCGGAGCGCAGGGCGGCGCGCAGTCCGCGATCGGAGCCGGATGTCGGCGGACGCGACGGCACGCCCAAGCCGCGCGGCACCGCCCGTGACAGTACCCTAACAAGCTCGGCGCCGAGCATGGACATCTCGTGGAGCGGCATGACCGGCGAGCTGCAGCTGTCAGTGACCGCCGTCGACGCGCTGGCGAGTGAGCGGGCCGCCAGGCCGCCGGCCGAGGACAACAGCGAAGCGACCGAGCTAACAGGCAAGCCGCGCGAGGAGCTGTGGATTGCACCGGATACGGAAAGCTCGGTGCTGGCGCCCTATGTGGATGGCTGGCGCCGCAAGGTCGAACGCCTCGGCACCCTGAATTTCCCGGCCGCCGCGCGCCGCGCGCTGGCGTCCGGCAAGACGCGCAGCCCGATCATCGAGGTATCCCTGGTGGCGAACGGAGACCTGCAGGACGCCAGGATCCAGCGCAGCAGTGGCAGTCCGCAACTGGACGAGGCCGCTTTACAGATTCTGCGGCTCGCCAGCCCATTCGACCCGTTTCCGCCGGAGCTCGCAGACCGCTACAGCGTGCTGCGTTTTGCCTATGAGTGGCGGTTCGAGAGGGGCGCCAAAAACGATTGAGGCGCAGGTACTTGTTTCCGCGTATTCCGCACCTACATACTCTGCACTATGACGAGCGGCACTAATCTCAGCAATCATCTGCTGGTGGCGATGCCTTCGCTGGAAGACCCCAATTTCAGCCAGACCGTCACTCTCATTTGCGAACACAGCCTGGAAAAAGGCGCACTGGGGATCGTGCTCAATCGCCCGCTGCCCATGACGCTGTCCGAGGTCCTGCAGCAGATGCGCCTTGAAGCCAGCGACGCCTCGATCGGCGCGCGCTCGGTGCTGCGCGGCGGCCCCATAAACAAGGACCGTGGCTTCGTCATTCATCGGGCCGGCGGCACGTGGGACTCCACCCACACCATTTCCGAACAGATCCAGGTCACGACCTCCCGGGATGTGCTGGCGGCCATGGCGCGCGGCGAAGGCCCCGGTGATGCGTTCATCGCACTCGGCTACGCTGGCTGGGAAGCGGGCCAGCTGGAGCGCGAGCTGCTGGACAACGCCTGGATGGCCATGCCCGTCGACGAGCACATCGTATTCGGCACGCCTTTCGATGAGCGCTGGCCCACCATCTGGCGCCAGCTCGGCATCAACACCCACGATATCAGCCGCGTCGCCGGGCATGCCTGAGGCCGGCTCGCGCCGCCCGCCGCAAATCGTTCTCGCCTTTGATTTTGGCTTGCGGCGCATCGGCGTCGCCTGCGGCAATACCGTGAGTGGCACCGCAGCGCCGCTGACCACGCTGCTCGCCCAGGACGGCGTGCCGGACTGGACGCAGCTGCTGCGCGTGGTCAAAGACCAGGGCGCGACCCAACTGGTGGTCGGTCGCCCCTATAATACCGACAGTACTGAGAGCGCGTTATCCGCAGCCAGCGATCGCTTCGCGGCCGAGCTAACAACGCGCTGCCAGCAACCCGTTGCGCGCGTCGACGAGCGGTATTCCTCGCTCGAAGCCGAAGCGCAGCTGCGCGCCGCCCGGCAGTCCGGAACGCGCAGGCGGACCGTGGACAAGAGCGATATCGACAGCCACGCGGCGGCAGCCATTCTGGCGCGCTGGCTGGCGGGGGAAGGACAACAGAACTGATGGCGGCAATGCAATTTCGCGCCGATGGCAGCCTGCGCCACCTGCTGACCCTGGACGGGCTGACACGCCGCCAGCTCGAAGAGCTGCTGGACCGCGCGCAAAGCCACGTCAGGCCGTTGGGCCAGCGCCCGTCGCAAAGCCGCGCGCTCGAAGGCGTGACGGTTGCCACGCTGTTTACCGAACCATCGACGCGCACGCGCGTGTCGTTTGAATTGGCCGCGCAACGCCTCGGCGCCCAGGTCGCGAGCGTGGAAATGCAGCTCTCGTCGCGCCTCAAGGGCGAGAGCATGCTGGATACGGTCTATACGCTGGAAGCCCTGCATGTCGATTGCTTCGTGCTGCGCGATGCCGAAGCCACGGTGCCGGACCTGGTAGCTAACGCCGTCGCTGCGCATGTGTCGGTGCTCTCCGGCGGCGCCGGCAGCTACGCGCATCCGACCCAGGGCCTGTTAGATGCGCTGACCATACGGCAGCGCAAGGGCAAATTCGACGGGCTGGCCGTGGCGATCGTTGGCGATGTGCGCCATTCCCGCGTTGCGCGTTCCGCGTGGCATGCATTCCTGACGCTCGGTGTGCGCGAACTGCGCATTGCCGGTCCCGATGCGCTGCTGCCGGACGCCGATCAATTCGCCGGCGCGCGCCGCTGCCACTCGATCGATGACGCCGTGCAGGATGCAGACGTGGTCATGATGCTGCGCATCCAGAAGGAGCGCATGACACAGGCGGACATTCCCGATGGCGCCGCTTATTTCGCCGAGTGGGGGCTGAACGCGACGCGCCTGCGGCGCGCCAGGCGCGATGCCATCGTCATGCACCCGCAACCGATGAATCGCGGCGTGGAAATCGACAGCGAAGTCGCCGATGGCCCGCAGTCCGCGATTCGCGATCAGGTACGTAATGGCGTGGCGGTACGCATGGCGGTGCTGGAAGCCGTGATTGCGGGCCGCGACGCCGGCAAATCCGCACGAGCCCAATCCGCATGAGCAAGGAACATCGGCAAACGATTCCGCTCGAAGATGCGCGCCTGGTGGCGCGCGAGGAATATCCGGGCGAACAATATGTGCTGCGGCTGCAGGCGCCGCGCTGCGCCGCGCGCGCGACCGCCGGCAGCTTCGTACACCTGTCTTGCGATGACGACATTCCGATGCGCCGGCCGCTGTCGATCATGCGCGCCGATGCCGGCGCCGGGTGGATCGACGTGCTGTTCAAGATCGTGGGCCCGGGCCTCGCGGCGCTGGCGCGCAGAAAGGTCGGCGACACGCTCTCGGTGTTAGGCCCTATCGGCCATGGCTTTACGCTGAACCCTGCCCGGCCGCGCGCGCTGATGATCGGTGGCGGCGTCGGCATCCCGCCGATGATCTATCTGGCCGAGGACATCTACCGGCGCACTGGCGGCAACAGCAGCGTGGTTTGGCGGCCGCTGGTGCTGATGGGCTCGGAAATTCCATTCCCGTTCAGGAGCCGACCGTCCACTATTGTCGTGCCTGGAATGCCCGATGGCGTAATCGCCGCGATGCCCTTGTTAGACGGCTGGAGCATCCCGAGCCGGCTCGCCAGCAAGAGTGGTTTCCCGGGCTGCTTCAACGGTTTCGTCACTGAACTCGCCGACGCCTGGTTGCAGACGGCCGACAACGTGCGGCTGGCGGAGACGCAGATCTACGCCTGCGGCCCGACGCCCATGCTCCAGGCCACGGCGCGGCTCGCCAAAAAGTACGGCCTGCCCTGCCAGGTGTCGCTGGAAGAATTCATGGCCTGTGCGGTCGGCGGCTGCGCCGGCTGCGCAGTCAAAGTGCAAACGGCGGATGGCCCCACGATGAAACGCGTCTGCGTGGATGGGCCGGTGTTCGAGGCGTCGCAGGTTTTCTGATCCCGGTCGGTCTGCCGCTGTCGGCGATGGCGCGAGTGGGCGTGTTCGATTTGCGGCGCGCGGTCGCGAGCCCGCAAAATCGCGGGTGCCCTCGCAGCGTCTGCGCGCTCAGGACACATTTGAACATCGCGAACTGATAGTGCATCGACTTCGCGCGCTACGACGCCGCTCGGCTCGCTCCAGCTTGCGCAAATCGAACACGCCCACTCGCGCCATCGCGGGTAGTAACGATCGCACCAGTGATACGACAACTAGATCGTGGTCGCGTTGGCACGGTCGGTCCGGCCTCGCTGCACGCGAGCTGGAGCAGGCCGAGCGGCGGCGTTGCGCGCGGCCGGGCCGACCGGGCGGACACGACCCGACCAGAACGATTACCCGAAATTGATCTTGGCTTCCAGGTTGGCACGCGAATCGGCGTTAGCCAAGGCTTCTTCCAGCGTGATCACTTCATCGTGGTAGAGCTTGAGCAGCGCCTGGTCGTAGCTCTGCACGCCGCGCTCGCTGCTGTTACGGATGGATTCCTTCATGCCCATGATGTCGCCCTTGCGGATGAGCTCCGCAATGTGCGGTGTATTGACCATGATCTCGATGGCTGCGGTGCGGCGGCCTTCCTTGGTCATGACCAGCCGCTGCGACATGATCGCGCGCAGGTACTGCGACAAATCGAGATAGATCTGGTTGTGCTGATCGCGCGGAAACATGTTGATGATGCGGTCGAGCGTTTCGGCCGCGTTGTTGGAATGCAACGTGGACAGCACCAGGTGCCCGGTGCCGGCCAGCGCGATCGCCGACTCCATGGTCTCGCGATCGCGGATTTCGCCGATCAGGATCACGTCGGGCGCGGCGCGCATCGCGCTGCGCAGCGCGCGGTGGAACGACTTGGTGTCGAGGCCCACCTCGCGCTGGTTGACGATCGACTTCTTCGGCGTGAAGACGTACTCGAC
>DAIQQI010000306.1:0-4096 GCA_036786925.1 Steroidobacteraceae bacterium | reverse complement strand
CAGGTGTTGCCTGGCCAGCCGAAGACTTCACGCAACGCGCTGGCGTGGTGGCTTTCGAGGTTGCAAAGCGTGGCATCGCGGGGCAGCTGTTGCTCGAGTTCATGCCAGCATTCGCGTGCCGAGTCGGGCAGGCCGGATGGCAGTACGACGGTCAACGACGCAATTTCCCGCGCATGCGTGTCGACGTCCTGGCGCAGGGCTATGGCCCAGGTGACGACCGCGGCAAATCCGCCGCCGCGTTCGAATTGCAAGGCGGTTGCCATGTCGGCGATCGCCGCGGCCTGATCACCCGCCAGTTTGCAGCTGCGAACGGTGTCCATGAATCCGCCGCTGTCGCGTGTCAGCGTGGCCCGCAACTCGGCTATCGAGCTGGTGAGGTCGGGTAGCGCCGCGGCGCCGGAGCTAACATTGCCCGGGATCCTGGCCAGCGCTTCGCAACACAACTCCATGCTTTCCAACGGCGCCCGCATGCTGTCAGCCGCCAGCAGCGGCTGGTTCTGCATGGACTGCAGCGCCTGGCGGATCGCCAGCAGATGTCCAGCCAGATTGCCGCTGTCCACCGTAGACACGTATTTCGGTGTCAGCGGCGCGAGTGTCTGGGTGTCATACCAGTTCAGAAAATGCCCGTTGAAGCGTTCCAGTCTTTCCAGTGTCGTCAGTGTCTCGCCGAGCCTGCGCGACAGCTGCGCAAGGCCCAGCCAGCCAAAATCCCGGGCCGCGATAGTTGCCAGCAAATACAGGCCGATGTTGGTTGGCGAGCTGCGGTTTGCCGTGACGGGCAGCGGATCGGCCTGAAAATTATCCGGCGGCAGGAAATGGTGTTCCGCAGTGACAAAAGTTTCAAAGTAGTGCCAGGTTCGGCGCGCAACCCGGCGCAGGCCGCGTGTTGCGAGTGTGGAGACGGTGCCGGCCCGCCAGTGCCCGCCAAACGGCCTGCTGAGCATGCTGGCCAGCAGCGGCGACAGCCACCAGGCCAGTAGTAACGGCGCGGCTCCCGGCATGGCCTGCGGGTTCAACCACAGGATAGCGGCCGTTGTGGACAGCACGATGACGCTGGCGCCGCGCATCGACCAGACAAAGCTGCGCAGCGCGTGTTTGCTTTGTGCCTTGGAATGCGCTGCGGTGACCCATTGCAGCAGTCTGCGGTGCGATATCAGCAGCCGCCAGAGCGCGCGGCCGATGGCGTCGGCGCTCAACCAGGCCGACTGGGCTAACAACGCAAGACCCGCCAGAGCCCGGGCCAGGTCCTCGATGAGCTCGATGACCAGCTGTCGCAGATTGGTCACGAGGGTGTCGGTCGCGCACTGCCCGGCCAGGCGCGCCACGCTGTTGATGATCGCCGGCATGGCGGCCGGCAGCAGTACTACGATCAGCCAGATTCCGGGAACGGCCGCTGGTATCGCCCACGCCGAGACTAACAAAACCATCGATGCCGGGGCGTGCAATGAGCGGCGCAGGTTCTCCAGCATTTTCCAGCGCCCGAGGCGTGGCAGCGGGCCGCGCGCGCCGACGATCCACGGCAGCAGCTGCCAGTCGCCCCTGATCCAGCGATGCGAACGCGCAGCCGCGACTTCCGAATGCGACGGAAAATCCTCGAATACCTCGACGTCGGTGACCAGGCCGCAGCGTGCAAACAGGCCTTCGAACAGGTCGTGGCTCAGCATCGCGTTTTCGGGAACGCGATTTGCGAGTGATGCCTCGGTCACCGCGAGGTCATAGAGACCCTTGCCGGTAAACAGGCCTTCGCCAAATATGTCCTGGTAGAAATCCGACACGGCCGAGGCATAGGGGTCGAGGCCGCTGCCGCCAGTGACGATTTCGCGGTACAGCGAGCGTTCGGCCAGGGTCGGCAGCAGCGGCGTTACGCGCGGCTGCAAGATACCGAAACCCTTGACGACGCGTTGCAGTTGGGGATCGAAGACCGGCCGGTTGAGAGGATGTGCGGCAACACCGACCAGATCACGGACCGCGCCCAGTGGCAGCCGCGTATCCGCGTCGATTGTCATGACATAGCGGATATTGCCGGGCGCGATCAGGCCATCGGCGCTGTTAGCCAGGAAGGAAGTCGCACCGCTTTGCAACAGCAGGCGATTGAGCTCGGCCAGCTTGCCGCGCTTGCGCTCCCAGCCCATGAAGCATTGCTCCGCGGCATTCCACTGTCGCGTGCGATGCAACAGGTAGTAGCGTGGCTCGTGAGCGGGCGGGTGCCGGTCCTGCAGATTCAATTCAGCAATGGCCGCGCTCGCGGCTTCGAAAATAGCCTGGTCGTCAGGCAAACTTGCCGTCGGCGCGTCGACCCAATCCGACAGCAGGGCAAAGCGCAGCTCCGAATCGGAGTTGGCAAGCGCATGCACCCTCAGTTCACGCGCAAACAGCAGGGCGTCTGCGGTGCTGCGCAGCATGACCGGCATGACCACCAGCGTCTTCATGTCCGCCGGTATCCCATGTTCGAGTGCGAGGCGCGGCAGCGGCTGGTGGCGACAGGCACTCATCCACAGCTGGCTTACAAATGCGATCACAAATTCCGAAACAGGAAATATCGCCAGCACCGCCAGCAGCGCGCCTTGTGCCGGTGAAAGATCGGCGGAATTGCGGTTGACCTGGATCGCCAGCGTGACCAGCGCCGCTGTCAGCGCCGCGACCGTCCAGAAGTGCCAGGTGGCGGCGTGCCTCAGCATGGAGCGCCACACGGTCCTGGCCAGGCGCGGTCGCAAGGCCAGGTCTCTTTCCAGTGCGATCCGGTCCGCACCGAGCAGCAGTTCGCCAATGTCGCGGCCATCAGCAAGCAGGGCGGTCACGCGACCGGCGACTACCAGCTCGCCCTGCACGGACTCCACGGCAAGTTCCGCGATGCATTCGCGGTAACGATCGCGCGTGCGGCGATCGCAGTTGCGATAGCTCTCGTGTTCGCGCAACAGCTGGTCGACCTGCGAGGTATTTTCGAACAGCGTGCGCCAGTTGAGCGCATGCAATGCGCGCAGGCTGATAATGATGTTGCGCACGGTGAGATTACTGGCGCTGCGCCGCGCGTGTTCGCGCTGAATCACTTCATCGATGCTGGTCCCCTGCGCGTGCAACTTGTCGCTGAGCTGACCCAGGATCGACTCCCGTTCTTCGCCCAGCGATTGCAGTCGCAGGGCGAGCTGGACCACGAACGGCGCCTGAAAGGCCGACTTGCCGAGCGTGACCATCAGCGGAGCGGCGGGCGAACCGGAATGCGCCGCCTGCGAAATGAAATTGTTGGCGTATTCATCAGCAGCGCCGCGCGCTGCCAGTGCCGCCTCGATCCTGGCCGCGAGACGCCGCAGCTCGTCGATCAACGCCAGTCGCAACACCGGGTTCAGTGTCCACAACTCGCGCATCGCGAGCGGCGCGACCGTCTGGTACTTCTGCAGGTAGCGGGTGAATGACTGCGTATCGAAAGCGCAATCGGTGTGCGCGAGGTATTCGCGGACAATGCAGTAGATTCGCGGCCACGCGGCGCCGTCCGCAGAGACCGCCCCGGGCAGGTCCCGCCAGACGGATGGCGTCAGCCGCAGCGCGATATCGTCTATTTCCCCGGCAACCAGGTGGAAGTTGTCGACGAACCATTCGGCCGCCGGCGTGATCGATCGTCTGGCCTGCAGCGCGGCGCTGATGGCGAGATAGGTGCGCTCGAGTTGCGCGGCATTGCGGCGCAGACAGGTACGAAGCCTGACACGCTTCGTACCTGTGGCGGATCCCGGCAGTTGCGCCTGCTGACAGGCGTGCGCCTCGAGTTGCTCAACATCCCATAGCTCCGCAGCGGTGGGTTCCTCGGCGACTGCAACCTGCTGCCAGTTCACCGGACCGTTAGCCGCTCCGCGGAGGGAGCGAACTGGCCATTCTCATCCGAGAACACGATTTCGACACGGCGGTTCTGCTGCCGGCCGCCCGCGCTGTCGTTCGAGGCGCTCGGATAGGTCTCGCCCAGGCCGTGGCTTCGAACCCGCTGCGAGTCGATGTCGCGTGCCGCGAGGGCAGAACGAACGGCGTCGGCGCGCTGTTGCGACAGATTGACGTTGTAGGCATCGTCACCGACGTTATCGGTGTGCCCCTCGATCAGCACCGACAGCTT
>DAIQQI010000305.1:0-4123 GCA_036786925.1 Steroidobacteraceae bacterium | reverse complement strand
GCCCAGCGGGTGCGCGAGGGCGCCCCCATCGGCCGTTCGTTAGGCCAGAGCCGGCTGTTTCCGCCGATGACCATCCACCTGATTTCCAGCGGCGAGTCGAGCGGCGAGCTCGAAGACATGCTGGAGCGGGCCTCGGTCAGCCAGGAACGGGAGCTCGACAGCCTGATCGCGGGCCTGGTGGGCCTCTTGGGCCCTGCCCTGGTTGTCCTGATGGGCGGCTTCGTTTTGGCCATCGTTTTTGCGATGTTGCTCCCAATTTTCGAAATGAATACGCTAATACGCTGATTCGGGGTTGCGGATATCAGTTCACCTGACTTAATTTCGGCACCTGTCATTTATTCAGATGGCTATGAACGAGAAGCCAGAGTCGGAAGAATTCGACGACGATGAACCGGAAGAACTTGCCGGCGAGGAAGATGTTGACGTCGATAAAGTCATTCGGGATCTCGATGTCAGTAAAAAACGCGGTCAGAAGGCCGGCGATCCTGCCTGGCGCAAGCTGGAGCGCATGCGCGAAGAACGCGCCACGCGCGAAATGATCAAGGACTTCGACGACTACGACCTCGGCCCGGATGGTCCGGGTCGCGGGCCGCGGCCGTCGCGGCACGCCTGATCCGGCGCTTTTTCTAGCGGAACTCGCGCACTGGCGCCACCAGCTCGCCGAGCAGGTCCGAACGGTCCACCAGCCGCTCCGCGATCACGTGGATGACAATGCCTTCGCGCTGCAGCCTGCCGCGCACCTCCAGCAGCCGCGATCCTGTTAGCTCGCGGCGCTGCGCGAGGCCAAGCTGCTCCCAGACCACGACGTTGACGTGACCGGATTCATCTTCGAGCGTGACGAAGGTGACGCCGCTGGCGCTGCCGGGCCGCTGCCGCGTAATCACGATGCCGGCGACCTTGAGCCGCCGGCCGTCGGGCAGGCGCAGCAGTTCATCCGCGCGACGTATGCGTTCGCGCGCGAGCAGCGGCCGCAGCAGCGCCACCGGATGCCGGCCCAGTGTCAGGCCCACGGCGCGGTAATCGTTGACGACATCCTCGCCCTCGGTCGGCGGCCGCAGCAAAGGCCTGACATCCAGTTCCTGTCGGTCGGCAGGCGCCAGCGGCAAGGGTTTTTCCGTGCCGGCCACACTCCAGAAGGCCTGATGCCGGTTGCCGGCAAGCTGCACCAGCGCACCGGCCGCGGCCAGCGCTTCGAGATCGCGACGATCGAGCCGCGCCGCCTCGGCGAGTTGCTGGGCGTCGGCAAAGGCGGCCGCCCCCGCGGCCGCCGCGGCTTGCCGGACCGCCACCAGTCGCGCCGCGCCTTCGCGCGACAGCGACCTGACCATCCGCAAGCCCAGACGCAACGCAGGCTGCGGCGCCAGCGTAGTAGTACCCAGCTCCAGCGTGCAGTCCCAGTCACTGGCGTGCACATCCACGGCGCGCACTTCCACACCGGCGTTACGCGCCATGCGCACCAGCTGCGCAGGCGCATAAAAACCCATCGGTTGGCTGTTGAGCAGCGCCGCCGTGAACGCGGCGGGCTCGTGGCATTTCAACCAGCAGGAGACATAGACCAGCAAGGCGAAACTCGCCGCATGCGATTCCGGAAAACCGTATTCGCCGAAGCCCAGGATCTGGTGGAAAATCTGCTGCGCGAATTCGGCGCTGTAACCGCGCGCGGCCATGCCGGATTTCAGGCGCTCCTCGAAGGGACCCAGGCCGCCGCGCCGTTTCCAGGCCGCCATCGCGCGCCGCAGCCGGTCCGCCTCGCCCGGTGAAAAGCCGGCCGCGACGATCGCGAGTTGCATCACCTGTTCCTGGAAAATCGGCACACCCAGGGTGCGTTCCAGCACCTTGGCGACCTCGGGGCTCGGATAGCTGACCGCTTCCTCGCCGCTGCGCCGCCTGAGGTAAGGATGCACCATGTCACCCTGGATCGGGCCTGGCCGGATGATCGCGACTTCGATGACCAGGTCGTAGAAATTGCGCGGCTTGAGGCGTGGCAGCATCGCAATCTGCGCCCGCGATTCGATCTGGAACACGCCCACGGTGTCGCCCCGGCAGATCATGTCGTAGACCCGCGGATCCTCGGGCGGGACATCGGCCATGGTGAAGGGGCGCGTCATGCCCGCCTTGCCCACCGCCGCAAAGCGCGCCCGATACTCGCCGACGAAATCGAGCGCGCGGCGGATCGCGGTCAGCATCCCCAGGCCTAACAAATCGACCTTGATCAGGCCGAGATCATCGAGATCGTTCTTGTCCCACTGGATCACCGTGCGCTCGGGCATCGAGGCGTTCTCGACCGGCACCAGCTCCTCGAGCAGCCCGCGCGCGATCACGAAGCCGCCGACGTGCTGCGACAGGTGCCTTGGGAACCCTAACAACTCGGCGGCCAGTTCGAGCAGCTGCCGGACCCTGGGATTGTCCGGGTCCAGGCCGGTTTCGCGCACGCGCTCGACGTCGATGTCGCTGCTCCACCAGCTCATCGCCCCCGCGAGGCGCTCGGTCTGCAGCGGATCGAAGCCGAGCGCCTTGCCGAGATCGCGCAGCGCGGACTTCGGCCGGTAACTGATCACGGTCGCGGCGAGCGCGGCGCGTTCGCGGCCGTATTTGCGGTAGACGTACTGAATGACCTCTTCGCGGCGCTCATGCTCGAAGTCGATGTCGATATCCGGCGGTTCGTTGCGCTCGCGCGAAATGAAACGTTCCACCAGCAGCTGCATGCGCGCCGGATCGACCTCGGTGACGCCGAGGCAGTAGCACACCGCGGAATTCGCCGCCGAGCCGCGGCCCTGGCACAGGATGCCCTGGGCGCGCGCAAAGCTGACGATGTCGTGCACGGTGAGAAAGTAAGGCTCGTACTGCAGGTCGGCGATCAGCTGCAATTCGTGCTCCACCAGCGCACGGACCTTGTCCGGCATGCCGCCCAGCCAGCGCCGCCGCGCGCCCGCCTCGGTGAGCTTGCGCAGCCAGCTCGCCGGCGTCTCGCCGTCCGGCACGATCTCGCGCGGATATTCATAACGCAGCTCGGCGAGTGAAAAACGGCAGCGCGCCGCGACCCTGACGCTTTCTGCTAACAAAGAAGGCGGGTAAAGGCGCGCCAGGCGCTGCGGTTCGCGCAAGTAACGTTCGCCGTTGGGCCAGAGCCTGAAACCCGCCTCCGCCACGGTGAGGTTGTGGCGGATCGCGGTCAGCGCATCCTGCAGCCGCCGGCGCGCGCGCCGGTGCATCTGCACTTCACCGGCAGCCAGCAGCGGCAGGCCATGCCACTTCGCGAGCGCCTCGCATAACGCCAGGTGCTGCTGATCGCCGCCGTCGCGCGTCAGCTCGACCGCGATCCAGGCCGCGCCATGCACGCCGAATTGCGCCGCGAGCCACGCCGCGCGATCATCTAACAAAGACTGCGCCGGTGCGTCAGCCGGACCTGCGGCGGCGCCCTGCCCGGCACGCGGCAGCCACAGCAGCAGGCAGGGTCCGGGCGGCAGCAACTCGGCCACATCCGCCCTGCTCAGCAGATATTCGCCCTTGGGCGCGGCGCGCCGGCCGCGGCTGATCAGGCGGCAGAGCGCGCCATAACCGGCGCGATCCGCGGCGAGCGCGGCGAAGCGCAATCCGCAGTCGAGACAAAACTCCGCACCGACAATCAGGCGGGTCAGGGGCGGCGCATTGCCGCCCTCCTGCGCGATGCGCACCCGCTCGGCCAGGGCCGCATGGGCGCGCACCACGCCGGCGACCGAGCATTCATCGGTAAGCGCGAGTGCCGTGTAGCCGAGCTCGCAGGCGCGCGCGATCAACTCCTCCGGCTGCGAAGCGCCACGTAAAAAACTGAAACTGGAAATGCAGTGCAGCTCGGCGTAGCGCGCGCTCACCCAAAGAGACCCTGCAAAAACCAGCGATGCGGCGCATCCCGCTCGCGATACAGCCAGAGTTCGGCGCCGGCAGCGTCGCGCGCGATGTAGTAATCGCGCAGCACCTCATTGCCGTCCCACCAGCCGGTTTCGATGCGCTCCGGGCCGGCTAACAACTCGAGCCCGGCGGTGGCGAGCTGATCCTGCTCGATCGCAAGCGGCTCCGGCGTTTGCAGCAGCCACAACGGCCGGCCGCGATGACTGCGCGCAGCGGACTCGCAGGCCAGCGCCGC
>DAIQQI010000304.1:0-4124 GCA_036786925.1 Steroidobacteraceae bacterium | reverse complement strand
GAGCTGGGCCTGCCGCGGATTGCGGTTTCAACCAACTACCTGCGCGGCGCGCTGCGCGACCTGCTGCGCGACCACGTGGTGTCGCAGCGCGATTATCATCGCGACAAGGCGCGCCGGCTGGCCAACGCGCACCACAGGCTCGATGGCTTCGGTACGCTGCTGTTCAAGCTCGCGATCGTGTCCGTCGCCGCCTACCTGGTTTTGAAAGCAGGCGGCGGCCTGGGATGGTGGCCGGCGTCCTGGGCGAGTGCCGCCTCCAAGCCGATTACCTTTCTCGGCGTGCTGTTTCCGACCCTGGGCGGCGCCTTTGCGGGCATCCGCTATTTCGGCGATTTCGAGCGCTTCGCGGCGATTTCCAATGTCACCGCGGCGAAGCTCGACGTCATCAACGACCGCATCGGCCTGTTGTTAGCCGCGCCGGATTCGGAATTGCGCTACCAGCGCGTCTCCGACCTGGCGCATGCCGTCGATGATGTGGTCATGACCGAAATCGAGAACTGGCAGGCGGTGTTCGCCGGCAAGCACGTCACCGTGCCGGTGTGAGCGGCTGGCCAGGGCCTAGTTGACCAGCACCACTTTGCCGAAATGCGTGCGCTCGTCCACCATGCGATGGGCGCGTGGCAGCTCGCTCATCGGCAGCACCGTATCGACCACCGCGCGCAATGTCTTGTCAGCAAACAGCGGCAGCGCGACATTGCGAAAACTGACCATGGTCTCGGGCAGGAAGCGCGCGCTGGTGGAAATGCTCATCGCTGACAGGCGCAGGTTGCGCGTGCCGATGTTGAGGTTGAAACACACCTGACGGCCGCCAGTGCTGCCGTACATGACGATGTGACCTTCATGGGCCATGGAATCGAACAACGACGCCGCGGTTTCCTCGCCGATGGTCATCAGGCCGACATCGATCCCATGGCCGCCGGTATCCCGGCGGACGCAGTCGGCGAGATTCGAGGTCTTGTAGTTGTAGGCCGCGTCAGCGCCCGCGTCTAACGCGCGCTGGCATTTGTCATCGCGGCTCGCCGTGCCGGCGACCCAGCAACCACGCCAGCGCGCAATCTGCAGCGCCGCGCTGCCGACACTGCTCGCGATTGCCTCGATCAGCACGCGCTTGCCCTTGATCGCGTCGGCCGCGGCCACCGTGACCAGTGCATGCCAGGCGGTCAGCCAGCCAACCGGAATGGCAGCGCCTTCTTCAAAGCTGAGTTCGTCCGGCAGCGGCAGCAGATGCTCCGCATCGCACAGCACTTCGGTCGCGTGCGCGCCGCGCGCGCGACCAAACACGCGCTGGCCGACCTGGAATCCGGTTACGCCCGGACCTGACGCGCGCACCGTGCCCGCGCATTCCATGCCCATCATGAATGGCAGGCTCTGGCCGCCGTAGGTGCCGGCGCGCATGCGCGTCTCTGCGAAATTGATGCCGGACGCGCGCACCGCGACCACCACCTGGCCGGGGCCGGGCTGGAGCGCTGGCCGCTCGGTCCAGCGCATCGCCTCGATGCCGCCGAAGGCTTCGACCCACCAGCCGTGCATGCTTTTGTTAGCCGCGTCGCGACGAGATAAATGCGGTGAAGGCTTCGCCGTATTCCTTGCAGAACGGGCCCCACTGGGCGTCGGCCTGCATCGCGCCGTACCAGCGCGCCAGCTTGTGCGCGTCTTTCAGGGGGTCGGTTTCGCCAAAGGCCGGCAGCAGGAATTTCACGAACATCAGCAGCGACGGCAACAGCGTGCAGTCGGCGATGCTGATTTCCTTGCCGCAGAGGTAATGGCCGGAGGCATAGGTGTAGTGGTCGAGATAATGGATCGCGTTGCGCGTGCCGGTCAGCGAGGCATCGACCTCGGCCTGGTTGCGTTGCGCCGGATTCATGTTGCGGAAAAAGCCGCCGGTCTGCGCCATCAGGTACAGATCGGTAATTCGGGCGATCAGCCGTGCGTTAGCTCGGTTGTGGGGTTCCTTCGGCAGCAGCGACTTGCCGCCACCGGCGTCTTCCAGGTATTCGAGGATGACGGCGGATTCGGAGACCGCAAAACCGTTGTCGTCCAGCACCGGCATCTTGCCCATCGGGTTCATTTTCAGGAACGCGGGTGTCTTGATGCCGCCCTCGGGGAAAACGACGGGCACGTCGACGCCCTTGGCGCGGACCGCCATGACGACGCGTGCCACATACGGAGAAGCGAAGCCGCCATAAATTTTCATCGTGAAACCCTCGGGATGTATTGCAGTTGGGCCGCTTAGTAAACTATTTTGGCACATGCCCAAAACCACCGCCTCACCCTCGGCTCCGCGCCTGCGACGCTCCTACTTCGAATGCCGCTACGGGCAGCTGCATGTGCGCAATGCCATGCCGACCGGTGGCGGCGGGTTTGACGAAGGCACCACGCTGCTGTGCTTTCACCAGAGCCCGATGTCGGGCGGAGTGTTCGATAAGTTCCTGGAAATCATGGGCCGCGACCGCCCCGTCTATGCGCCCGACACGCCAGGATTTGGCGCCTCGGATCCGCCAGCGGCGGCGCCCGGTGTCGCGGACTATGCCGGCGCGATGCTGGATTTCATCGACCAGATGCGGTTTCGCAAAATCGACCTGCTCGGCTATCACACCGGCAGCCTGATCGCCGCGGAAGTCGCGCTCGCGCGCCCGGAGATCGTGCGCAAAGTGGTGCTGGTCGCGGTGCCGGTGCTCGAAGAGGCGGAACGCGCCGCGTTCAAGAAATCACCCTGGCCGTTGCCGGTGGCCGAAGACGGCAGCCATCTGCTCAAGGAGTGGCAGCATTCGCAGCAATGGCGCGGGCCGGGCGTCACGCTCGAGATGTTAGCCGCGAGCTTTGCGGAGAAGCTGCACAACGGCCCCTACGCCTGGTGGGGTGCGAACGCGGTCATGAATTACAACGCCCGCGAACGGCTCAGTCAGGTCAAGCAGGCCACGCTGGTGCTGCGTCCCCGGGACGACCTGTGGGAGGCAACGCAGCGTGCGCGCTCGATCCTGCAAAACGCCCAGTACAAGGATCTGCCCGACTACGGCCACGGGCTGTTCAGCGTGGCAGCCGGGGTCGTGGCGAAGGAACTCAGCGAGTTTCTCGCCGGCTGAACACCAGCAGGCACAGCGCCACCAGGCCTAACAACGGCAGGGTCAGCAGGTTGACGTCGATCCAGCCCACGCCCTGGATGGCGGCGCCGGCCGCGAGCGATGCCAGGCCCTGGCTGCCGAACACCGCCAGGTCGTTGAATCCCTGGGCGCGGAAACGCTCTTCCGGCTGGTAGGTCGAGGTCAGCTGCGTGGTCGCGGCCACGAACATCAGGTTCCAGCCGATACCTAACAAAACCAGTGCCCAGAAATAGTGCATGAAGTGCTGGCCGATGAACGCCGCGATCACCACGCAGGCGATCATCGTGACGATGCCGGTCAGCATCATTGCGCGCAACCCCAGCACCCGCACCAGCAGCGGCGTGAACAGGGAAGGCAGGTACATGCCGATCAGGTGCGCGGTGATCACCGTGCTGGTCTCGCCACCGGAAAATCCGTCGAACTCATGCATGCTGATCGGGGTCGCGGTCATGATGAAACTCATCACGGCGTTGGCGGCCACGGCGGTCAACACGGCGAGCATGAACGCCGGCTGCCTGACAATCTGTGCTAACGACCGGCCACCACGGCTGGCGGTCGCAACGGCAAGGCGCACCGGTTCCAGCCGGGTGAGAACGAGCGCGGCGCTGGCGCACAGAACAGCTAACGCCACATAGCTCGCCGTGTACTCGCGCCAGCCGCCGAGGTTGCGCACCAGCTGTCCGGTGAACGGTCCGATGATCGCGGCCACCAGCGTGCCCAGCAGCACAGTCGCCACGCCGACGCCGGCCTGCTCCGCCGGCAGGTACTCGGTTGCTGCAAAGCGATATTGCTGCACGAACGCCATGTTAGAGCCGATCAGCGCGCCGCCCAGGCACAACAGCAGAAAACTGCCCTGCGCGACGCCAACCGCAAAGACCAGGGCCGCAAGCGCCGCGAGCAGCGCACTGCCGATAAAGGCGTTGCGGCGGCCGATGCGCTGCATGATCAGGGCCGCCGGCAGGGACATGCCGCCATGCTGAGAATCGAGAGGCTCAAGGGCAGGGTGGCAAGCTCAGGGAATGG
>DAIQQI010000303.1:0-4126 GCA_036786925.1 Steroidobacteraceae bacterium | reverse complement strand
AGCGTCGCCCGATTGACGCCGAGCGTCGCCGCCAGCAGCAATTCCGCTTCAAAACGCGCGCCATCGCCCAGCGAGGCGCGCAGCTGCGCGACCGCGGCATCGATGGCGGTGCGAAACGTGTGTGCGGGAGGCATGCCGCCATTTTGCTAGAGTGCGCGGCGTGACGTCGACTCTTTTTCCACCCCGGCCGGAACTGACCGCGAGCAGCATCATGGATGCCGGCATGCGGCTCTATCGCCTAACGGTGCTGCCGAACCTCGTTCTGTCGCTGCCGATGGTGTTTGCGGCGCAGGCGCCTAACATGTACCGGCTGTCACATGCAGATCGCGATCCGTGGTGGTGGGCGCTGGCGATCGCGGGTCCGGTGCTGAGCCTGTTGTTCTGGGCGGCACTGGCGCAGCGCCAGGCCGCGGCCGCGAATGCTCAGTCGCTCGGTGTTGGAGCGGCGCTCGTGCGCGCTGTTAGCTCGGTCCCCCGGCTGGTGGCCTTGGCCGTGCTGAGCGTGGCCGGGATCGCCGGCGGTCTGGTGCTGCTCATCGTGCCGGGGCTGCTGGCCATGCTGGTGGCGCTGCTGGCGCCATACGCACTGGTCTTTGAAGCGCTGCAGCCGGTGGCCGCCGCCAAACGGGCCTGGCAACTGCTCAAGCGTCGCCTCGGGCTCTGCGTGGCGGTCACCGCGATGAGCATTGCCCTGTTCCTGGTGTTCTACATCGTGTTTGCGGTGTTAGGTGTGATGATCGCGCAGGGACTGGGCGCGGACCCGCTGGGCGGGCGCTCCGGGTCCGCCTGGGCCGGCTGCCTGGCGCAGGCCGTGTTCGCGCCGCTGGTCACCGCAGTCCTGCTGACGCTGTTTCGAGGACTGGTGACAATGCAGACCGATACAGTGTAGATTGCCGGCATGAAGTCGCGTCGCGTCGCGGCCGGCTTCAGAAAAAAACCAAATCTACGTACCAAATCCAAGAAAGGTCTAACCATGAAATCGACTGGAATCAAGCTTTTGTTAGCTACGACGATGCTGTTCGCCACGAGCCTCGTCACCGCTGCCGATCGCCCGTACACGAACGGCCCCGTGACCAACGTGTCTTATATCAAGATCAAGGCAGGCATGTTCGACGCCTACATGAAGTGGATTGCGACCGATCGCAAAGCCCTGATGGAAGAGTACAGGAAGGCGGGCCTGATCCTCGGTTGGAAGGTCTACACCGCGCAGGCGCGCTCGCCGAGCGAGCCGGACCTGATTCTCACGGTCACGTACAAGAACTGGGCGGTATTTGACGAACTGAACGACAAGCAGGACGCGATCGTCGAACGCCTGCAAGGCTCCAGCGAAAAGCAGAACCAGGCGGCCATCAGCCGCGAGCAGATGCGTGAAGTGCTGGGTGTCGATACCATCCAGGAACTCGTGATCAAGTAAATCCGACGTTGAGAAATTCGCGGCCGTGATGCGCAGCAGTGCGCATCACGGCCGTGTCATTTTCAGGCTTCTTCATCCAGGCGTTCCGCCTGGTATTCCTGCAGCAGCGGATCGATCAGCGGATCGATGTCCCCTTCGATCACGTTGGCGAGCTGATACAAGGTCAGATTGATGCGGTGATCGGTGACCCGGCCCTGCGGAAAATTGTAGGTGCGGATTCTTTCCGAGCGATCGCCGCTGCCGACCTGCAGCTTGCGCTCGCGCGCCTCGGCGGCGTCGTGTTTTTCCTGTTCCGCGGCCTGCAGGCGCGCGCGCAGCAGCGACATCGCGCGTGAGCGGTTCTTGTGCTGCGAGCGCTCGTCCTGGCACTCGACGACGATGCCGCTTGGAATGTGCGTAATGCGGATCGCGGAGTCGGTCTTGTTGACGTGCTGGCCGCCGGCGCCCGAGGCGCGGAAGGTGTCAACGCGCAAATCGGCCGGGTTGAGTTCCACGGTGCCAACTTCTTCCATTTCCGGCAGGATCGCGACCGTGCACGCGGAGGTGTGGATGCGGCCCTGCGCCTCGGTGTCGGGCACGCGCTGCACGCGATGGGTGCCGGATTCGAGTTTCAGGCGCGCAAATACGTTAGCTCCGCTGATGCGGGTGATGACTTCCCGGTAGCCGCCTTTTTCACCCGGGGTCTCGCTGATGGTCTCCACGGCCCAGCCGCGCCGTTCCGCATAACGGCTATACATGCGCAGCAGGTCGCCGGCGAACAGCGCGGCCTCGTCGCCGCCGGTGCCGGCGCGCACTTCCAGGAACACATTGCGGCTGTCGCGCGGGTCCACGGGTATCAGCGCGTGGCGCAGGGCAGCTTCCTGAGCTGCGAGGCGCTCACTGAGGCGTTTGGCCTCGTCGAAGCCCATGGCTCGCATCTCGGGCTCGCTGTCGTTCGCCAATTCGTTAGCCGCCGCGAGTTCGGCTTCGAGCCTGCGGAACTCTTCGAACTGTCGGACAGTCGGATCCAGGCGCGCAAATTCCATCGACAGGTCGCGGAACTCGTTGTTCTTGCCCATGACGCCGGGGTCGGCAAGCGCACGCCCGACTTCCTCGAGACGGTCGCGCAGCCGCTCAAGGCGCAGGCGAATACTGGGTTTCATCGGGGAAATTCTCGGGATTTTGTGCGGCGAAGACAAGCCGCTTGCATGGACGCTGGGATATAGTCGCATTATGCCGTCAAAAACCTGCTCAAACGCCTTTTTCACCGCCGTCGCCCTGGCCGGATTGCTCCTGACCGGATTGCTCCTTGCCGGCAACACACTGGCCGCAGCCGCGGACACGAATCTGTGCGGCAGCCTGTTGTCCAGCGCCCTGCGCAATGCGGCGCGCAGTCGCGATGTGGACGCGTCGCGGCGCGCAACTCAGGCAGCGAGCGCCTGCAATCGCGTGCCCGAGACCTGGGTGGCGGCGCAGCGCTGGCGCACGCTGGACCCGGAAGCAATCGATGCGATGCAGGCCTACTGGGTCGCGGCCATCGAAACCTATCGGATCGACGAAGCGCGCGCGGTGTTTGCGGCGCTGCTGAAGCGCGACGATGTCGAAGCGGACCGGATGCTGTCGGAACTGCTGCCGATGATGCAGCTGGGCAGTCAGGGCGCCGCCACCTGGCGCGCGATCGCGCCGTTGATTCAGCCCGAGAAACTGGCGCCCGAGACCTTGTTGCTACTCGCGAATCTCGCGGTCGACAGTGGCGACTTCGCCGCCGGCCGACGTCTCGCGAACGCGTTGCTGGCGCGCGATCCGGCGCAATTTCAGGCCAAACTGCTGTTAGCTCAGGTGGCGGCGGCTGAGGGCCGCGACACCGAAGCCGTGAACATGGTGCAGTCGGTGCTCGCCGGTTCGCCCAAGGCGGACCGCTTTGCGCTGGTGGACATGCTGCTAAGTCTCGAGCGTAACGAAGACGCCGAGCAGGCGCTGCAGGCATTGCGGGAGCGCGCGCCCGAGGATCTCGAGATCAACCGGCGACTGGCCTTGTTAGCGCTGCAGCAGAACGACCTGGACACCGCGCGCGCACGCTTCATGGCCCAGATCGGCAGCAACCCCGGCGAGACGCTGTATTTCCTGGCGCTGATCGCCGAGCGCCGCGGCGAAAACGATCAGGCGCTCGATGCCTACATGCGGCTGGTGCGTGCCGGGGCGGGCCTGCGGCCGCGGGCGCGGGCGGCGGCGATTTTGTTAGGTCAGGGCAAGGACGTCGAGGCACGCAAGTTGATCGCGGATTACGCCAGCACCGGCGGCCAGGAGGCAATCGACGCGGCTAACGCCTGGTCTGCGATCCTGGTCGAGACCAACCGTGCGGACGCCGCGGTCGAATCCCTGCGCTCGGCGCTGAAGGATTTCCCCGGGCATCCGAGCCTCGAATACCAGCTGGGACTGACCCTGGCGCAGGGTGGCCGCAATCGGGAAGCGGTCGCGCAGCTGGAAAAATACTTGCGCGGCCGGCCGCTCGATCCGAACGCAATGAACGCGCTCGGGTACACGCTGGCGGATTCGGGTCTGCAGCTGCCGCGCGCCGAACAGTTGATTCGCGACGCACTCAAGACGCTGCCCGACAGCGCGGCGCTGATCGACAGCCTGGGCTGGGTGCGGTTCCGTCGTGGCGACACCGACAACGCGCTCAAGGAGCTGGAGCGTGCCTGGCAGCTGTCGCGCGATCCCGAAATCCAATAC
>DAIQQI010000050.1:0-13599 GCA_036786925.1 Steroidobacteraceae bacterium | reverse complement strand
CGCCGCGCATGCGACGACTGCGATCGTCGGCCCGTCGGGCGCCGGCAAGAGCACCACGTTTCAGCTGTTGCTGCGGTTCTACGATCCGTTAGCCGGTCGGGTGCTGATCGACGGGGTCGATGTTGCCAGCGCCGATCCGCTGGCGGTGCGCGGCCGCATCGGCCTGGTGCCGCAGGAAACCGTGTTGTTCGGCGCCAGCGCACGCGAAAATATCCGCTATGGACGCCCGGCCGCGAACGATGCGGATATCGAGCAGGCGGCGTTCGCTGCTGCCGCCGATGAATTCATACGCGTGCTGCCGCAAGGTTATGACACCTTCCTCGGCGAGCGCGGTACGCGCCTGTCCGGCGGCCAGCGCCAGCGCATCGCCATCGCGCGCGCAATTCTCAAGGATCCGCCGATTCTGTTGCTGGACGAAGCGACCAGTTCACTTGACGCCGAGAGCGAACGACTGGTGCAGCACGCGCTCGAGGATCTGATGCAGAACCGCACGACGATCATCATCGCGCACCGCCTGGCGACGGTACTGAAGGCGGACCGGATCGTGGTGCTGGATGAAGGCCGCATCGTGGCGATCGGCCGCCACGAGCAGCTGCTGCAATCGAACGAACTGTACGCGCGCCTCGCGGCCTTGCAGTTTACCGATACTACTGCGCTGGCCTGACGCCAGTGCTTTGTTTCGGCGCCGCGCCGCGCCGCAGGTAGAACTCGAACGCGTCATCGCGGCGGCCCGACATGTACGGCACCATGTAGAGAAGCGCCATGCCCTCTAGGACCCGCGCATGGCGCAATGGTCCGAGATCTATCGATTCAAATCCCATGGCTTGCACAAGCTGCGCGACCTTCGCCTTGGCGCTGGCATCATCGCCCGCGAGTGGAATCGTGACCTTACCCCCGGCAACCGCGGGGTTGGCGATGACATGAAATCCGACGGCGTTGAAAGCCTTGACGATGCGCGCTTTCGGCTGCAACGCCTGGATGTGTTCGGCGGCCGAAGTGTCGACCGCAAGTTCCATGAGCTTGTCAGGACCGACGCGCAGCGCGTTGACCGGATCGATGACGATCTTGCCCGCCAGGTCCAGCCCGCGCAGCGTCGATTCGGTCGCTGACCAGGGCAGCGCCAGCACTACGAGGTCGGCGCGCCGCACAGCCGCGGCGGCCGAGGCAGCCTCCGCGTTAGGCCCCAGGCGCGCCAGCAACGCCTTGACATCGGCGCGGCCGGGTTCGCGCGAACCGTACACGACCTGGTACCCAAGCCGCGTGAATTGCGCACCGAATGCGCCGCCCATGCGGCCCGTGCCCAGGATCGCAACCGTTTCCGCCGCCCAGGCGTTCCCGGCCAGCGTGCAGAACGCCAGCAGCGCACCGGCTAACAAACGCGGCCGCATCACAGGACCACGCCACCGTCCACGTCGATGCAGCGGGCCGTGAAGAAGTCATTCTCGGCGATGAAGATTGCGGTGTTGGCGATTTCCGACGCCTCGCCGAGGCGCCGCAGCGGCACGATGGACAGCATCTTGTCGAGCACCTCGGGCCGCATGGCCGACAGGATCTCGGTGCGCGTGAACCCAGGCGCGATGGCGCCGGTGCGGATATTGAAGCGCGCGAGTTCCTTGCCCCAGACCTCGGCGATCGCCGCGACGCCCGCCTTGGTGGCGCTGTAGTTGGTCTGCCCGGCATTGCCATGGCGCGACACGCTCGAGATGTTGATGATCACGCCGCCCTTGCCGAACCTGATCATCCGCTCCGCCGCCTCGCGGCCGCACAGGAACACGCCGGTCATGTTGACGTCGATGACCAGCTGCCAGTTCTCGAGTGTCATCTTGCCGACGATCGCGCCGTCCTTGACCTTGACTAACAAACCGTCGCGCGTGATGCCGGCGTTGTTGATCAGCACGTCCAGCGAGCCGAAATCCTTCACGATCGCGTCCATCGCGCCGATCACCTCGGCTTCCCTGGCGACATTCATGATGTAGCTGCGAGCGCTGACGCCTTTGGCTTTGCAGTCGGCCACGGTCTGGTCCAGGTCCGCCTGGTTGAGATCGCATACCGCGATGTTGGCGCCCTTGGCGGCAAAACTGCTGGCCATCTGCCGCCCGATGCCGCGCCCGCCGCCGGTTACTACCACTGTCTTGCCCTGCAATTGCATGATCGCTGCGCCTCGTTGTGCCGGTGTTTGGGAGGCGGCGATTTTGGCGGGTTGCGCCGGATAAATAAAGGTGTTACTGAGCGGATATGCTCACGATCACGACCGCCACGGCGGCAGACCTGCCACTGATTCAGTCCTTGATTCACGACCTTGCGACCTACGAGCGCCTCGCCCATGAGGCCGTGGCAACCCGCGAAGACCTCGGCGCTGCACTCTTCTGCGCCGCGCCGCGGGTCTTTTGCGACATCGCCCGCTGGCAAGGCGAGCCCGCCGGCATGGCGCTCTGGTTCTACAATTTTTCGACCTTTCGTGGCCGGCATGGCCTGTACCTCGAAGACCTGTTCGTCAAGCCATCGCAGCGTGGCCACGGTATCGGCGCCGGGCTGCTCAAACACCTGGCCGAGCGCTGCGTCCGTGAGGGTCTCGGGCGTTTCGAGTGGGCGGTCCTCGACTGGAACGAACCCGCGATCGGCTTCTATCGCTCGCTGGGCGCCAGACCGATGCAGGAATGGACCGTGTGGCGCATGGATGGCGAGGCCCTGCAGCGACTGGGGGGAGGACCGTGAAACATTTCTTCACACTGGCATGTTTGTTAGCCCTGGGCGCACCCGCAGCGCACGCGCAGTCGCGCGGCGACCTGGACGCGCAGCTGAAACTCCTGATGCAGTGGTGGCCGGGAGACTACGACAACAACGAGCAGATTGTCCGCCAGTCGGGTGGCGGCCTCGAAACCCCGACCGACAATCCCTTTTACCGGCTGCACAGCCGCTTCCAGGCGGTGGCGCTGCCGGCGTTAGGCGCCAACGTTCTGTATCTCGAGGAGTATCGCGACAATGATCCGGCCAAAATCGCGCGTATCCGCCTCTACAGCCTGACCGTGGATGAGGCGGCGCGTGCGATCCGCGTGAAGCTGCACGCGCCGCTGGATTCCAATGCGCTGGCCCGCGCGTGGCGCGATCCGTCACGCATCGAGAAGCTGGCTGCCAAGGACCTGCGCAGCTTTCGCGATCAGTGCGATCTCCTGATGCACTACGTCGGTGGCCAGTTCGAGGGCGGCATGGCGAACCGCAGCTGCGATCTGAACGGCAAGGAATGGTTCGAGTATCAGGTCGTGGTCGGTCCGCGTTTTCACTGGGCGCGGGACCGGCGCCTGAGTCTCAGGGAAGGCAGCGTGACCTGGGAGATGGCGCCCGGTTCCGGCTACCGCTGGTTCGAGCAGACCAAGGCGCGCTGGTTTTCCTGCAACGTCAACCACAGCCCGACCGGCGACATGACCAAAACCGAGAAGCTGAACAGCATCGAGTTGCACGACCAGGGCGGCGAAGCGGATATCGCCTGGCCTGACGGCCGCACGCTGACCTTTGTCATCCATACGCGCGCCTTCACCTCGCCGCCGGATCGCGAGTTTCCGCTGTTCCGGATCCATGAGAAAGGCAAGACAGTGCCGATCGCCTATGCCTACGCGGTCGATGACGCCGAGCGATTCGGGCTCAACCTCGGCTGGTTCTATATCCTGTGCCGGGTCAAATAGTACTCAGACCACGAAAACGTTAGGCGGCACGGTGTGAATCGGCTCGCTGCCTTCCCGGGTGATCAGCGACAGGTCTTCGAGGTGCGAGCTGCCGCCGACGCCTACATGACCTAACGGGCAGTCGACCGACAGCACCATGCCTTCTTCGAGTACAAACGGTTCGAGCGCCTGCGGCTCGGCGACGGTCTGCATCGGCATGTCTGTGTGATAGAGGCCGACGCTGTGCGGCGTGAAACTGATATTGAAATCGCCGCCCTGCCGCTTGATGGATTCCTTGCCGATGCGCTGGATCTCAGTAAAACGCAGGCCCGGGCGCAACGCGCCGCGCACGTCGGCCCAGGCGCGATTGGTCATCGCGACGACCTGCTGCATTTTCGCGCTCGGCTCGCCGATGAAGATCGAACGCGAGAAATCGCCGTGATAGAACCTCAGGCTGCTGACGCAATCGATCGCAAAACACTGCCCTTCGCGCAGTTCAGCGTTCATGACTTCAGACGATGACTGGTCGACAACCATGAACAGCGGCATCAAGCCGCGCGCCGCGGCTTCGGAAAAATAACGCGCGCGCACCGCCCGTGTCGTGCCGGCACTGCGCGCCGACTTCGCGGCGATAACCGCCGCATCCACGTTGAGTTGCGCGCCGATGCGCATCAACTGTATTTCGCGCGGCGATTTCACCATGCGGATACGGCGCAACAGGTTGTCGCCCGGCACACAGCGCGCGCCAAGTCCGCGCGCGCTGATCATCAGCGCAACATCCGGATGGTCGCAGGCGAGGCGCGCATTATCGAGGCGCAGCTCACGCAGCGCGCGGCGCAACGCCCAGTCCATGCCCGGCGAGACGCCGCGCACCGAGGCCGCGGCGGCGCGGCGTCGCTGCTCGCGCGGCGCTACCAGATCTGGATTCAGGATCGGGTATACGCCGGTCGGCACGGCCGCCGGTTCGCCATCCGGGCCCGGAGCTGAGCCGCCGGTCGCGGGCGATGTATAGGTGAACACTGCGCGGTCGCCAGCCGGCGTTTCATCGGAGTGGACGTAATAATGCAGGAAGCCCGGCATGATCACGGCTAACGGCCGTGCCGGATCGCGCGGCAGAATCGCCAGCGCCGCATTGCCGTGGCCCATGCGGTCGTGCTGCGGCCAGTGACCCGACAGGTGGAACACGTTAGGAGCCAGCAGCGCGACGATGGCATCGACGCCCGCGGCATCCATTTTTTCCCGCGCACGGTCGGCATTGACCAGCGGGCCTTCCCGCAGGAAGGACAGATCCGGCGGCACGATCGTGGATCTTGCAGCCACAGCGGCACTCGCCGCAGTGGTACCGGCCGCTGCGGCTCCGGAAATAATGGCCGCACTCGAATAGCCCAATAGTTCTCTGCGTTTCATGTCGGGCACAATACACCCGGCCTCGGCATCCTGCCCAGCCACCAGGAGAACAAAATGAAACGACGGGAAATGCTGCAGGGCAGCGCCGCACTCGGTCTGGTCATGGCCACGGCCAGTGCTGCGCAGGATCTCAGCGGCGAGCGGCTGCGCCTTTATCGGAAATTGCGATTTGCGATGCATGAGGACGTGTTCTTCTGGTGGCTGCGCGGCACCAAGTTCGGCGTGATCGACTCGCGCGTGACGCCGCTTTACAACATGGAGATCGCGTCGATCTTCCGCTGCAAAGCCGGCGCCGGCGATGAGTTCAGCGTCACCAGCCTCGAACTGGTCTACAACACCGCCCTCAACACCGGCCAGCCGCTGACACAGTGGCGCAATCCCTATACCGATGAAACGGTGGCCATGCGTCCGGCGGATCCCGTCGGGCCGGTCACCGTGCCGTACCGCGCGAGCGGACCGGAGCTGCCGACTTCGTTGCCGGGCGCGAGCCTGCGCCACGAACACCACACGGAATTCCTCGACGGCGATGGCGACACCCAGTTGTTGCGCGACGAGAGCGTCGCCGTGGTGACCCGTCTCGGCACGCAGGCGCCGGACTTTGTCGTCAATGATCTTTCCACCTACCAGGCCTCGAAACGCGACCTGGCTAACAAGCGCTTGCTGGCGCCACCGGCCAGTGTCGCCTTCACGGCCGTTTCCAACTGGCAACTGTGGATGAAGATGGGCGAGCGGCCCGGCAGCCTGCTGTCGCGCGCCGTGGGCCGCAAGGTCGCGCGTCTCACCGACTGCCCGCGGCCTTACCTGGATTTGTTAGCCAGGTTCCATCCCGACATCCTGCGCGATCCGCAGGCCGCGTTGGCGCGTCCACAGGCTCGTTTCGAAAGGTAAAGTTCCGCCATGAACCGCAATCTGCAAACGATCTTCCTGGTGTGCGTGCTCGCCATGTGGTGGCTGTCCGGTTCCGCAGTTGCCGCTGGCAGCTGGTCACGCGATCAATGGGCCATGCTGATCATCGCGCACGTGGCCTGCACGGTCGTGTTCTACCGGTTCGCCTACATTTTTTCCTACGGCTACGGTCTCAGCATGCTGTGCGTGTCGTTGTGGCTGATGTTCGAATTTCGCAGCATGCCGGTCCTGCTGGTGGGCGGGCTGTGCGCCGCTTACGGGCTGAGGCTCTGGCAGTTCGTGTTCGCGCGGCATCGGGCACGCGCCAGGCGCGGCGATCCGGACACGAACCTGGAGCTGCACCAGCGCACGCCGCTGGCCGCCAGGATTGTCATCTGGATCATGGTCAGCTGGCTGATGGCGTTCATCGGCATGACCACCTGGCTGGTCGGCACGCGTAGCGTCATGACGCCGTGGATCATGATCGGAGCCATCGTCATGCTGCTGGGTCTCGGCATGGAATCGATCGCCGACAACCAGAAACAGATCGCGAAAATGGCCGCGGCAGACCGCTGGGTCGACACCGGGCTCTTTGCGCGCATCCGCCAGGCCAACTATGCCGGCGAAATCCTGTTCCAGATCGGCCTCATGTTAGCCGGCGCAAGTGCTGCCGCTTCGGTCCGTGAATACCTGCTGATCTGGGTTGCGCCGTTCTACGTCATCGTGCTGATGATTTTTCAGGCCACGATGCTGGACGCAAAACAAAAGACCCGCTACGGCAACTCGCCGGAGTATCTCGCCTGGCGCGAGCGCAGCGGCAGCCTGCTGCCGTTCGCCTGAGCTGCATGATCCGCGGCGCGTCGAACAGCATGTCGCTGCGGCTCACGCGCGCTTCGGGCCCGGGAAGAAAGCGTTGGTACGGCGGATGTATTCCGCATAGCCCGGACGGCGCTGGCCGATGTCCTTTTCGAGCAGCCTGACGCCCGACACCTTGAGCAGCAGAAAGGAAATCAACAGCGGGCCGAAGATGGTCCACCAGGCGCCCGCCGCCAGAGCTAACAGATAGAAACCCCACCAGACGCAGAAATCGCCGAAGTAATTCGGATGGCGCGTCAGGCCCCAGAGCCCCCGGTCCATGACCTTGCCGCTATTGGCCGGGTCCGCCTTGAAGCGCGACAGCTGCCAGTCGCCGACTGCCTCGAAGAACAAGCCGACTGCAAACACCAGGACTCCTAACGCGTCCAGCCAGCCGAGTGGCGCCTGCCCGGCGATCGCGCCTAACAAAGGCTGCGATACGATCGCGGCAAGAACGGCCTGCAGCACAAACACCAGGTACAGGCTCTTGAAGGTGAAACCCGGGTCATTGCGCTTGCGAATGGCCTGGTAGCGGCGGTCCTCGGGCTCGCCCCAGTTGCGCGCGCCGATGTGGATCGCCAGGCGCAGCGCCCATAGCGCCACCAGCGCCAGGATCAAGGGCTGGCGCGGGCCCGCGTCCACGGCGCGCGAATACACCGCGGCGCCAAGCAGGAACATCAGCGACCAGAGCACATCGACAATTGCCACATTTTTTTTCCAGACGCTGACCAGCCACGTCAGGACAGCGGCAGCTGCCATGGCGGAAAAGCCGGCCAACGCCGCATTCAGGTAATTCATAAGCTTGCCTCGGTAAGAAGCGCCTAACTTACAATGAGCCATGCATGCGAACCACCGATTCCTGAGCCTGTTGTCCGTTCTGCTGCTGTGCGGAGCAAGCCACCCGGCAGCGGCCGCAACCGGCGCGATCGACCCGGAAGCGCTGCGCAGCCGACTGATCGGGCTTTATCGCGGCACGGCGCCCGACCCGGCCAGGCCTGGCAGCACGATCGAGATCTATCACAAGATCGCCGAAGTCGCGGCGCCGCAACTCGGTGCGACGGTCCTTTATCACCAGATCGCGCGCGATGGCTTTGACTCAGCCGCGCCACTGCTGCAGAAGTTCTATGTGTTCGGCGCCGCGGCGCCCGGTGCGCTCAAGGTTGCGGTTTATGCCGTCAAGCCGCGCAGCCTGCCGGGGAACCTCGAGCAGCAGCCACGCCGGCTGGCGCAACTGACGCCATCGGTGCTGCAGGCTTTCCCGTCCAGCTGCGCGCTCGCCTGGCGCATGGGCGTGGGCGCGGCGGCGGACCGCTGGGTCGCGACGCCGGCGTCGCCGCGCTGCAGTTATCGCAGCGAGACGCTGCAGCGCGTGATCGTGCCCGAATTCCGCTACGAACTGACACCCGAGGCCCTGTCGATGCGCGACGTGCTGCGCGACACCAGGGGCAAGGCGCTGTTCGGCGATGCAGGCACGCTGGTGGCGCGCCGTGTGCCGGCTAACACGACGAGCACGATCGTTGCGCTGTCGCGACTCGCGGAATGGCGTGCACTCGACCCGGAGCGGCTGCTGCAGCTGGAACTGGAGTCTGGCGCAACCATCAGCATTGAACTCGCCCCCGAACTCGCGCCGCGCGCGGTCGCCAACATCCAGACCCTGGTCCGTGAAAAGTATTTCGACGGCCTCGTCATCAACCGGGTGCAGGACAATTTCGTCGTGCAATGGGGCGATCCTGACAACACCCGGTCGTTAGGTTCCGCCAGCCGCAGCCTGCCGGCGGAATTCAGCCGCGACTGGCCGGCATCGTCAGCCGTGACGCTGCTGCCCGACCCGGACGGCTACGCCCCGCAAACAGGATTCCTGGCCGGCATGCCGGTCGCGGGCGATCGCGCGGCCGGCAGGATCTGGGGCGCACATTGTTATGCCAGTGTGGGGGTCGGCCGCGACAATGACGAAAATTCAGGCAACGGCAGCGAGTTGTACGTTGTCATCGGCCATGCGCCGCGGCAGCTCGATCGCAACATCACGGTCGTGGGCCGCGTGGTCCAGGGCATGGAAACACTGAGCAGCCTGCGGCGCGGCAGCGGCGCTGGAGGTTTCTACGAAACGCCAGCCGAGCGCCATGGCATCCGCAGCATGCGCGTGGCGGCGGATCTGCCAGCGGCGCAGCAGGCGCGGCTGCAGGCACTGCGCACCGACAGCGCCAGCTTCGCCGCGCTCATCGAGGCACGCCGTAATCGCCACGATGACTGGTACAAGCTGCCCGCGGGCCACGTCGACCTTTGCAATGTCCCGCTGCCGGTCCGCGAAGCTCCGTAGGCCCGGCGTGTAGAATTCGCCATGGGTCGAATATTTGAAGTCCGCAAGCATGCAATGTTCGCGCGCTGGAATCGCATGGCGAAGCAGTTCGCACGCATCGCCAAGGACATCAACATGTCGGTCAAGGCCGGCGGCGGCGATCCGGCCTCGAATCCAACGCTGCGGCGCGTCATGCAGAATGCGCGTGCCGTCAACATGCCCAAGGACAAGGTCGAGGCCGCGATCAAGCGTGCGTTAGGAACCGACGCCACCAACTACGCGGTCGTCATTTATGAAGCCTACGCACCCCACGGCGTGGCGCTGATCATCGAAACCGCGACCGACAACCCGACCCGCACCGTTGCCAACGTGCGCAGCGTTATCAGCAAGGGCGGCGGCAACCTCGGTACGACCGGCAGCGTCGCCTACAATTTCAAGCGCATGGGCGTGTTTCGTCTCGACCCCGCCGGTATCGATCATGACGACCTCGAGTTGTACCTGATGGATCACGGTCTCGATGAGATGGGCGAATCAACCGGCGAAAAAGGCGAACCGCAGCTCGTGATCCGCTGTGCCTTCGAAGATTTCGGTACGCTGCAGGCGGCGCTCGAAGCTCGCAAGTTGACGCCGCTATCGGCCGAACTCGAGTACGTCTGCACCGCGCCGACCGAATTGCCGGAAGAGCAGGCGCGCGAGGTGCTGGAGCTGATCGACAAACTGGAACAGGAAGACGACGTGCAGCGCGTGTTTCACACGCTGGCCTGATTGACCTGGCTGAAACCCGCTCGCGGCAGCTCCTGGTGCAGTTCGTAGGTCATCATCCCAAGAAACGCCAACAAACCAAGATAAACCAGCGCGTATTGCGCGCGCGTCTCGAGCGGAACATCGTAGTAGCGTTCGTGCTCCGTCGTGCCGCCGCGCCAGGCACTGAGCATGGACGGCGCCGCCAGCAGCGCGATGATGATGAATATCGGGCTCGGGTTGTAGATGAAAAGCGCGATGAGTATCGGCACACCGAGGTACCAGACCTTCGGTGAGATCGCGCCGGTGATACGCCCGCCGTCAAAGGGCAGCACCGGCACCAGGTTTATCAGGTTGAGAAAGAAACCCGAGTAGCTGATAGCTAACAACAGTGGACTGTCGAAGTTCCGCGCCAGGAAAAAGCAGGCAAGCGCGCCGAGCGTGCCGACCAGAGGGCCGGCCAGGCCGATATACGCCTCCTGCTGCGCGTTGACTGGCTGGTCCTTGAGCTGGATCCAGGCCCCGACGAAAGGAATAAACGTCGGCGCGCCCACAGCCAGGCCTTCCTTTTTGGCGGCGAGAAAGTGCCCCATCTCATGCACGAACATCAGCGCGACAAACCCGGCGGCGTAGCGCCAGCCAAACAGAAATGAGTAGGCAAACACTGACAGCAGCATGGTGCCGCCGGTCATCAGGACTTTGCTGAACTTGAAGGCGCCGAGCAGCAAACTTGCGGCCGTTACAACGGCAAGCCGCAAGGAGTTCAGTCGCCTCGACATAAGCTTGCTCCGGTATTGCTATTCTTGCGCCGTGAACGGGAACCATCCACTTTCAAACTGCCAAAGTCAACCTATGAAACCGCGCCTGCCATACCTGCTGATCGTGATGGTCATGACTGTTACCGCGTGTGCCACCAGGCCAGCGCCCGTTGCGGCGCCGGCGGCTCGCGCCGCGATCCCGAGCGGCCTGCAATGGTACCTAACAGCCGCCGAGAAGCCGGTGCTCTACGAGCAGATCTATCGCATCGCCGGCGACCGGATCCTGCAGCTCGCGGCCGGCCACCAGCGCGGCAGCTGGGCGGTTATTGCCGACGCCGACGAAACCCTGCTCGACAATGCGGAGTACCAGCTGATGCTGGCGCGCAGCGGCCAGAAGTACAGCGAGCCCACCTGGCAGGCGTGGGTGCGGCTGCGTCATTCCATTGCACTGCCTGGCAGCCGTGTATTCATCGACCGGGTGTTAGCAGCGGGCGGACAGGTCGTTGTGGTCACCAATCGCGCCGAGGCCATCTGCGAGGACACCCGCGCCAATCTGCGCAGCGAGAACCTGCGTGTCGCGGCCGTGCTATGCGCGCCGCAGGATCCAGCGACCGGCAAGATGCTGCAGGACAAGAATCCGCGTTTTGAGGCGGTGCAGAACGGCACGGCGGCCGCCGGGCTGCCCGCACTGCAGGTGCTCGCCTGGGTCGGCGACAACATCAAGGATTTCCCGGGGCGCTCACAGACGAATTCGGCGCCGCTCGCGGAGTTTGGCGACCATCTCTTTGTGCTGCCGAATCCGATGTACGGCTCCTGGGAGTCGAACCCGGTCCCCTAGCGTCGGGTCAGCGCGCGGCGGCGGCGCGCCAGGGCCGTACCTAACAGCGCGACGCCTAACAGCGCGAGGCTGCCGGGCTCCGGAACCTGTGCGGTCACCGTGCCCTGCGTGCCGGGCGTACTCGGCGTATCGGCAGTGCCGGGCAGCGGCGTGTTCAGCAGCTCGTTGCTCGGCGCCGACAGCGGCGAATCGAAATTTTCCTGCGCCGGCAGACTCGTGATGCCGCTGCCGGGCAGTGAACCACCGCCGCCACCCAGCGTCGTCAGGCTGGGCAGGTACGGACTTCCCTCCATGTCCGGCGTTGCCAGCATGCCGATCGGCAAGCCAAGCACTGGGTCGTCCTGAATTTGGGTCAGCGTTGACAGCAATGCCAGCCTTGGCTCCGAGCTGCCGGTCTTGGCGATGTCCGCAAGCACTTCTTCGTCGCAAGGCTGCGGCGCCGCCTGCTGGCGCGATGCCTTGAGCTGCGTGCGCGGAGTGAACCGGGCGGGTAAACGAGCCAGGACCGGCTCCTCGTCCGCGAAGACACAGCCGTCGATCAGGATTACCTCGGGCTCTACCGCACCGATTGCTGTCGATCGAACCGCAGACCCCGGTACCGCTGCCTGCCGCGCCGTCGCGAGCTTCTGCCCCTTCGGCACGAATTCAATGCGGTAGTGCTGGGAGAAAAATCCGGCGCCACCCACGCCCAGCCCTGCTAACAAAAGCAACGACACGAGCGCGGACTTGCGGTCGCGATGTTCCTGGCGAGGTAAATTGCTGTCGGACATGCGCGTCACAGCTCGACCGTCTCTTTGCAGCGCTTGTTAGGCAACGGCGCGGGCGCCTGCGGATCGGACTGCCGCAGCTGCTGCCGCAACGAGCGGCTGGGCGACCTGAGGGCGCTCATCGCGCTACCGGTCTTGGCACAGGCCAGGCGCACGACAATCGGCGCAGGCGTTACAGACTGGGCAGTGCCGGCCGTGAGGTCGCTGCCTTCAGAGCCGACTGTGGCCTCGAGGCCCGGCCCCGCTGCGTCGGCGCGCACCAGGCGCACATCGTAATTCTTGTTAACGTAATACGCCGCACCACCGAGACCCAACAGGCAGAGCGCCACCAGGGCCGGAACCCGGAGTTTTTTGCGGTCGGTTTGCTGAGTCATCTAGCCACATCCAATTGCCGGCTGCGAAGCGCCGTACTGGGGAATATGCAGGATTGATGCCAATTCTTCTAAGTACTTGATTTTTAATCGAATAGTGACGGACATAATCGGGCGCAAATGAAAAGTGGAAAGTTTTCCGACGTGATCCAGTTCACATTAGCAGCCGCGGCCTGTATCGAGGCTGTACGAGGGTGTTGATGGCCGTCATCAGCGGCCGCGCAGCAGCAGGCGGCGGCGCGCTATTCGAGGTGAAAGCGATGCAGCAGCCGATGCGCGAGCGGGGCAAATACCAGTGCCGCCACCGCCAGGAAAACCACGCCACTGTAGAGCGCGTAGAACATCGCAAACAGTTTTCCACCATCCGTGTGCAGCACATCAACCGGGCCCATGCCGCCGAGAATCATCGCCGCATTCAGCGCCGCATCCAGCCAGCCGAGTCCTTCCAGTTCGTGGTAGCCCAGGATGCCAATTGCCCATGAGATGGCGACCAGCGACACCGCAACGAGCACATTGAGCAACACCCGCCTGACAAAAACCTCGCGGCTGGCGAGCTTGTGGGTGCGAGGTTCGAACATGGCAATCGCCTCGATCAGAAGTCGGGGGCGGGGGTCATCTTACGCCGCGCCGGCGTATAGAACGGCCCTGCCACCAGTCGGCAGCGCGCCATCTTGCGATTCCACTGCAGTTCTTTCTGGTAGTAGATGTCGACCAGCAATTCGTCTTCGGGCCGGCCCCAGGGCGTCTCGACCGAGGCCAGCGCAACGCTGGCCTTGACCGCCGGCGACCAGACGTAGGACGTCACCACGCCCACGACCTTTTGCCGGCTGTTGTAGACAAACGCATCCTTGGCCACCTTGTTGCCTTCGACGTCCAGTCGCAGCAAACGATGGCGCGAGCCGTTAGCCTGCTCGCGCAGCAGCGCGCCGCGGCCAGTGAAATTCGGCTTGCTGAAATCGACCAGCCACGCGAGATCCAGCTCGAACGGTGAGCGCGTGCGCCCCGGTCGCACGGCGCGATCC
>DAIQQI010000001.1:10197-43981 GCA_036786925.1 Steroidobacteraceae bacterium | reverse complement strand
CCGCCGGGGCAAGCCCGGTCTGCAGTGAATAAAACCCTTCCTTGGCCGCGCGATCGAACAAGCGCACCGGCTTGCTCTCGCCCTTGACCTGCGGATAGTTCAGCAGGTCGGCGCGCTGCAGCTCGCCGCCAGTCAGCCCGATATCGAGATCCAGCACGTCGGTAATGACGCGTACCGTGCCGCCACCCGCAGTGGCGCCGCTGCTGACAGCGGTGGCTGCCGGCGTTGCCGCCGGCAGCGAGGGAACCGCGTCAGCCACTGGCGCGACTGCCGGCACGCTTGCGGTGGCGCTCACTGGCGCCTGCGGGATCGCGGCATCGAGCGCCGCTGGCTTGTTAGCTTGGCTCGCCGTGACGGCCGCCGCCGCAGGCGCGTAGTCCTTCTGCCAGGCCTCGTAGTTGAGCCACAGCGCGAGCGCCAGGCCGATCCACAGGAATATGCGCAAATTGCCTTCGTTCACGTGCTTGCTGTCTCTTTCGGATGGCAGTCGCAACTGCCGGGGACCAGGTCAACGCCGCCCGGATGAAAAGGATGGCAGCGCAGGATTCGCCTGGCTGCTAACAAACTGCCGCGCCCGGCGCCATGTATCGCCAGCGCCTCGCGCGCGTATTCGGAACAACTGGGCCAGAAACGGCAACGCGGCCCTAACAAAGGGCTGATGAATAACTGATAGACGCGGATCAGGCCGCGGAGGATGGCGCGCATTGCCTGATTACCTGCTGCCAGAGTTGGGTCAGACTGGCGCGCAGCCGGGCGCGTTCGGCGTCGCGCGCCGGCGCCCGTGCCGAAACGATGATGTCGACTGCCGGCAGTTCGTGCTGGTGCAGGCGAAAAGATTCGCGGATCGTGCGGCGCACGCGATTGCGCGCCACGGAATTGCCGATCGTCCTGGCAGCGATCGCCAGGCCAATGCGCGCCCGTGGGTTGCCGGTCGTCGCCGGCAGCGGTGCTTTGATCGTCACGACAAACATGGCATCGGAGATACGGCGGCCGCCGGCGAACGCCGCATCAAAATCCGCCTTGCGCAACATGCGCTGCGCCCGCGTCAGCTTGAGCGGTCGCGCAGCGGCGGGTTGCCGGCTTTCGGATGTTGGCGGCGTCAGGGCTTGTCGCAACGTCAGGGAATAAGCTTCTTGCGGCCCTTGGCGCGGCGCCGGGCGAGTACTTTGCGCCCATTTTGGGTCGCCATGCGGGCACGGAACCCGTGGGTCCTCTTGCGACGAATTTTGCTGGGCTGATATGTGCGTTTCATGTTGACGCTCTAACTATTGATTTTGCTTCAAAAAAGGGCCGGAAGGGTACGTTCGGGCGGCCAGAGGTGTCAATACAAATACTGCGGCAGTACTGCGGCAGGGTATAGACTTCCGCCCCCTTTTTTACCGAACAGCGGCTTCAGTCAAGGCGAGAAACGTGGCGGCAGAGCTTTGGGCACAATGCGCCGCGGCGCTGGAAGATGAACTCCCTCCCCAGCAATTTAACACTTGGGTGCGGCCGCTTATGGCAGTCGAGGGTGCCGGGACCCTGCGTTTGCTGGCTCCCAATCGTTTTGTCGTCGACTGGGTCAGCACCAACGTTTTGCCCCGTGTCGCCGAGTTATTACGGCAATTCGCGGGGCCTGCGGCGCCCATTGTTACCGTGGACGTTGGCGACATGGACCGGGCGCCGGTTCAACCAGCCGGCGCCGTCGGCCCAGCCGCAGGGCCTGGGGCTGCCTGGAAACCGACCGGCTTTGGCCCCAGCCGCGCCGAGGGGATTGTCATCGGCGGCCGGCTCAACCCCGCCTTTACCTTCGACAATTTTGTGGTCGGCAAGAGCAATCAACTGGCGAAGGCGGCTGCCCAGCAAACTGGCGAAAATCCGGGCAAGGCCTATAACCCCCTGTTCATCTACGGCGGCGTTGGGCTCGGCAAGACCCACCTGATGCAGGCGGTCGGCCACGCCATGCTGGGCGGTAACCCGGGCGCCAGAATCGCCTACGTGCATTCCGAGCGCTTTGTCAGTGACATGGTCACCGCACTCAAGCACAACACGATGAATGACTTCAAAGCGGCCTATCGTTCGCTCGACGCGCTGCTGATCGACGACATCCAGTTTTTTGCCGGCAAAGACCGCTCCCAGGAGGAGTTTTTCCACACCTTCAATGCGCTCCTCGAAGGCCAGAAACAGATCATCCTGACGTGTGACCGTTATCCGAAAGAAGTCTCCGGCCTGGAAGAGCGCCTCAAATCGCGCTTCGGCTGGGGGCTCACGGTCGCCGTGGAACCGCCGGACATCGAAACCTGCGCCGCGATTCTGATTCGCAAAGCGGATGACACGGGTGTACGCCTGCCGGAAGACGTCGCGTTTTTCATTGCGAAAAGCATCCGCTCGAACGTACGCGAACTCGAGGGCGCCCTGCGCCGCGTGCTCGCCAACAGCCAGCTGACCGGCGCCAGTCTGAGCATCGATTTTGTCCGCGAATCGTTGCGCGATCTGCTCGCGATCCAGTCGCGCCTGGTCACGATTGAGAACATCCAGAAGGCGGTCGCCGAGTACTACAAGGTCCGGCTCTCCGACCTGCTGTCACCCAGCCGCACCCGCTCGCTGGCCCGGCCACGGCAGGTCGCAATGTCTCTCTCCAAGGAGCTGACGCGCCACAGCCTGCCGGAAATCGGCGAGGCCTTCGGCGGCCGCGATCACACCACCGTGCTGCACGCCTGCAAGCGCGTCAAGGGTCTGCGGGAGACCGACCAGGCTATCCAGGAGGACTACTCCAACCTGTTGCGGACGCTGGCTCGGTAATACTCCGTGCGTACCCTTGTGCAAAACCTGTGTGCCCAGGTCGAGCGTTTTTCTGTCCCCAGATGATGCACAGTCGATCAGCGGCATGTGCCGCGAGATATCCCGCGCCAGGCGTCTGCCAAGTCTCTGAAAAAAGACTGGTTTTACCGGTTGTTCCGCTTGTCCACAGGCTCCACAATCACTACTTCCTACTAATTCTCAGAAAGAATAAAGAGCAATGAAGATCTCGGCGACACGTGACCAGATACTCGGACCCCTGCAAAGCGTTATCGGCGTGGTGGAACGCAGGCAAACCATGCCGGTGCTCGCCAATGTGCTGATCCAGGCGCGCAATGGCCAGGTGAACATTACCGGCTCCGACCTCGAGGTCGAGTTGTTAGCTACCGCGGAAGCGACGGTCAATCAGGCCGGTGACCTAACAGTACCGGGCAGAAAATTACTGGATATTTGCCGCTCATTGCCCGAGGGCTCGCCGCTCAACCTAACAAAAGAAGGCGAAAAGCTGGTGATCAAGTCCGGCCGCAGCCGCTTTTCGCTCGCGACGCTGCCGGCGGCGGAATTTCCCGTGGTCGAAGCAATCAATGCACAGCAGACCCTGATGCTGCCGCAAGCGGAGTTCCGGCGCCTGGTCGACAAGACGCATTTCTCGATGGCGCAGCAGGATGTTCGCTATTACCTGAATGGCCTGCTGCTGGAAGCGGAAGGCGACACCTTGCGCGCGGTGGCTACCGATGGACACCGGCTCGCCATCAGCGAAACCAAGCTGCAGGAACCCAGTAAGTCCAAACAGCAGGTGATCGTGCCCCGCAAGGGCGTGCTGGAGCTACAACGGATCCTGACGGCGGACGGGACCCTGGAACTCGGCATTGGTGCAAATCACGTTCGCGCCCAGATCGGCACCATTCGCTTCACATCGAAGCTAATTGACGGCAAGTTCCCCGAATATAGTCGTGTTATCCCTCAAAACCCCACCCGCAATATCGAAGCCGACCGCGAGGCGCTTCGTGTTGCACTGCAGCGAACAGCGATTTTGGCCAACGAGAAATACCGCGGTGTCCGATTGGCGGTGAAGAATGATTTGCTGACCCTCCAGGCGCATAACCCGGAACAGGAAGAAGCTGAAGATCAGGTCGAAGTCAGCTACAAGGGCGATGAGCTCGAGATCGGTTTCAACGTTACCTACCTGTTGGACGCTTTGGCGGCTATTGAGACCGACCGCGTAATCGTCGGCCTGTCCGACTCCAATAGCAGTTGTCTCGTTACCGGCCTGGGCACGACAAGCAGCCGCTACGTTGTCATGCCGATGCGGCTTTAGGCCGCAGAGCGCCTGATGGCGCTGACAGAACTGGCTGCAGATGGGGTTCGGTGCCTGAAGAGCGTCGAACTGCAGCTGAGCCCCAACCTGAACCTGATATTCGGCGCTAACGGTGCCGGCAAAACATCCGTTCTGGAAGCGGCGTTTCTGCTGGGCCGCGCGCGATCCTTTCGTACCCGGATTGGCGAACGCCTGATTCGTCATGGCGCCGCCCGCCTTTGGGTATTCGGGCGCAACGATAAACCGGCCCGGGACCACGGCGGCCTTGAGATTGATCGTAAAACGGGATCTCGCGCCAAGCTTAACGGCGCCACGATGGTCAGTTACGCGGGTCTGGCAGAGGCGTTCCCGGTCCAGGTCATTGACGCTGAAATCCACAAACTGGTCGAAGAAGGGTCGGCGCGGCGCCGGCGCTGGCTGGATTGGGCAGTGTTCCACGTGGAACATCCGTTTCCAGCCCAGTGGGCGAGCTACAGCCGGTCGCTAAAACAGCGAAATGCGGCCCTGCAAGCCGGCCTGGACCACCATCCTTGGGATGCGGAGCTCTGCCGCCATGGAGAGGAGCTAACCCAGGCGAGGGAGCGTTTCTTCGAAGCCTGGCTGCCGTACTGGCAGGAACACGAGGCCAGCCTGCTTGGCCTCGGGTTACAAATCGGTTTCTCTCGAGGTTGGCCGGCAGGCCAGTCGTTGGCAGCGACGCTGTTGGCAGATGAGGCCCGCGACAAGGAGCGCGGGATTACCACGCACGGGGCGCACCGGGCAGACCTCGCACTCAGGATGGGACGATATGCTGCGCGCGATGTGCTGTCTCGCGGGCAACAGAAGCTGGCTGCGGTGGCTATGACGCTGGCCCAGCTGCAGTGCCTTCAGGCCACCGCGCAGCTTCGACCGACGCTGTTGCTGGACGACCCAGCCGCGGAATTGGATACCACGCACCTCGGCCTGTTTATCGAGCGGGTAGGGGAATTGAAGGTCCAGCGCATCGTTACATCATTGAGCGGCGACTTTCGTGTTTTTGGCGACCCTGACCAGGTGTTTCACGTGGAACAAGGCGAGCTAAAAACGCTATAATGTCGCATCTGACTCAGGGTGGCGCATGTCCGATAAAGACGTCTACGATTCCAGTAAAATCAAAGTCTTAAGGGGCCTTGATGCAGTGCGAAAAAGACCCGGTATGTACATCGGTGATACCGATGACGGAACTGGCCTGCACCACATGGTTTTTGAGGTCGTAGACAACGCGATCGACGAGGCGCTGGCAGGGCACTGTGACCGCGTGGTGGTCACCATTCATGCCGATGAGTCGGTGACGGTTACCGACAACGGCCGCGGCATTCCAGTCGATATCCATCCGGAAGAAGGGCGCTCCGCGGCCGAGGTCATCATGACCGTGCTGCACGCCGGCGGTAAGTTCGACGACACGTCGTACAAAGTCTCGGGTGGACTGCACGGCGTCGGCGTGTCGGTGGTCAATGCGCTGTCCGATGTCCTGTACCTGACGATCTATCGCGACAACAAGGTCTACAAGCAGGAATATCACCTCGGTGACCCGGTGGCGCCGCTCGCAGAGGTGGGCACGACCACGGAGCGCGGCACCGTCGTGCGCTTCAAGCCCAGCGCGCAGATCTTCACCAACATCACGTTCGTCTACGATTTGTTAGCCAAGCGACTGCGGGAATTGTCCTTCCTCAATTCCGGTGTGCGCATCGAGCTGATCGACGAGCGCGAAAACAAGACCGATCTGTTCCAGCATGAAGGCGGTCTGCAGGCTTTCGTCAAATACCTCAACCGCTCGCGCACGCCGATCCATGACACGGTGTTTGCATTTCGTACCACCGAGGGCTCGACCCAGGTCGAAGTCGCGATGCAGTGGAACGATTCCTACCAGGAATCGATGTTCTGCTACACCAACAATATTCCGCAGAAAGATGGCGGCACGCACCTGTCAGGGTTTCGCGCCGCACTGACGCGCACGCTCAACGATTACATCGAGAAAGAGGGCGCCGCCAAGCGCGAGAAAGTGCCGACCACCGGCGATGACGCGCGCGAAGGCCTGACCGCGATCCTGTCGGTCAAGCTGCCGGATCCGAAATTTTCCTCGCAGACCAAGGACAAGCTGGTTTCCTCCGAGGTCAAGGGCGTGGTCGAGACCGCGGTAGCTAACAAGCTGAGCGAGTTCCTGCTCGAGCGCCCGCAGGAAGCCAAGGCCATCGTCGCCAAGATCATCGACGCCGCGCGCGCCCGCGAGGCGGCGCGCAAGGCGCGTGAAATGACGCGCCGCAAAGGGGCGCTGGATCTGGCCGGCCTGCCTGGCAAGCTCGCGGACTGCCAGGAAAAAGACCCGGCGCTGTCAGAGATTTTCATCGTCGAGGGCGATTCCGCCGGCGGCTCCGCCAAGCAGGGCCGGGACCGGCGTACACAGGCGATCCTGCCGCTCAAGGGCAAGATCCTGAACGTCGAGAAAGCGCGCTTCGACAAGATGCTGTCGTCCGCCGAAGTCGGCACGCTGATCACGGCGTTAGGTTGCGGCATCGGTCGCGATGATTTCGACGTCGAAAAACTGCGCTACCACCGCATCATCATCATGACCGACGCGGACGTGGACGGTTCGCACATCCGGACCTTACTGCTGACGTTCTTTTACCGGCAGATGCCGGCCCTGATCGAACGCGGCCATATCTACATTGCGCAACCGCCGCTGTTCAAGGTGAAACGCGGCAAGAGCGAGGTCTACGTCAAGGACGACGGCGAACTGAACGCGATGCTGCTGTCGACCGCTCTCGACGGGTCGGCCTTGCACACCCGTACCGGCGGCGAGGTGTTGCGCGGCTCCGCGCTGGAACTGCTGGCGCGGATGTACATGGAAACGCTGGCGATCATCCGGCGCTGGTCACGTCGTTACGACGAGCGGCTGCTCGAGCAGCTGATCTATCTGCCAGCAATAAAGGCGTCGGATTTCGACCGGCCCGATTGGCTGCGCGACTGGACCCGGCTGTTAACCGAGCGCCTGAATGCGCAGCTCGACGGGGTCCGTAACTACGACGTCCAGCTGCGCACGCAGCCAGATGGCGTGGTAAACCGCATCCAGGTCCACAAGACCGAGCATGGCTCGTCGACTGACAAATACCTGCCGCGGGAGTTCTTCGAATCGGCGGAGTACCAGCGCATCGTTGACCTCGGCCGCACGCTCGAGGGGCTGGTGGGCGAAGGCGCCCATGTCGAGCGTGACGGGCACCGCGAGGACGTGGGCTCGTTCAAGGCGGCGATGACCTGGTTCATGGGCCAGGCCCGCAAAGGCCAGACCATCCAGCGCTACAAGGGCCTGGGCGAAATGAACCCGGCGCAGTTGTGGGAGACCACGATCGATCCGGCGGTACGCCGGCTGATGCAGGTACGTATCGAGGACGCAGCGGCGGCGGATGACATCTTTTCCACATTGATGGGCGACCAGGTCGAGCCACGCCGGGAGTTCATCGAAAAGAACGCGCTGTCGGTGATGAACCTCGACGTTTAACAGCCGCGTTATTGTCGTGCCGGCGCAACAGCCGGCGGCCTAACAGGAAATTGCCGCCGTTTAACCGCGGATTTGGCTACACTAACGGCACAAACAGCCGGCGCCGCGTTTGTGGTGCAGGCGATACCAGAGTCTTACCGGGAGCAAAAATCAAATGGCAACGTCTCAGTTGACACGTGCTGCGTGGCTTGCAGCGTTTTCGGCACTGCTGTCCTTCAGCGCAACAGGTTTCGCGCAGGACGCCAATAAAGACGACAAGAAAGCGGCAGACGAACAGCTGACCGAGGTCATCGTCACCGGCTCACGCCTGCGTCGCGATAACTTCCAGACCGCCGCACCGCTGCAGCTGATCACCCGCGATGAAACAGTGCTCGCGGGTCTGTCGACGACTACCGAAGTGCTGCAGAGCTCGTCGGTCACCAGCGGCAACGGCCAGATCAATAACTCCTTCGGCGGCTTCGTAACGAATGGCGGCCCCGGAGCTAACACTGTCGGCCTGCGTGGCCTTGGCCCCGGCCGCTCGCTGATCCTGTTGAACGGTCGGCGCATCGCGCCGGCCGGAACACGCGGCTCGGTTGGTACGGTCGACCTGAACGTGCTGCCCAGCGCGATCATTGATCGCGTCGAAGTGCTGCGCGACGGCGCGTCCTCCGTCTACGGTTCGGACGCCATCGCCGGCGTTATCAACGTCATTACGCTGAAGAAAGCCGATGGCCTGACACTGGAAGGTAACTTCAAGTCACCAACCGCCGGCCAGGGCGACGAAACGCGTCTCTCGGGCGTCTTCGGCTGGAACAGCGATCGTCTGAACCTCAAGGGCTCGGTTGACCTGTACCGGCGCAACAATCTGACGCTGGGTGATCGAAGCTGGACGCGCTGCAATGAGGACTATGTCTTCAAACCCGACGGCGTTTCGCGCAATGACTTCGTCGATCCGAAAACCGGCCAGCCGAAGTGCTATCCGATTACCGGCACAGGCTCTAACGGCGTCACGATCAACACGTTAGGTACTGCCACGGCCGCGGGCGTCGGCGCCCCGGGTTCGGTGGGCACGACGTTTAACCGCTGGCGGCCGAATGCCGCGGTGACCACGGGTCTCGCAGGGTTTGAAGGCGTCGGTGGTGGCGCGAATAATCTCAACGTGCGCGATACCTTCGATCCGCGCATGCTCAACCGATCGTTGATATCGCCAGTGACTATCAAGGTGGGTTACCTGGAGGGTTCCTACCAGCTGGAATCGCTGGGGAACGCCGAGTTGTATGGCATGTTCCTGACGAATCGCCGCGATTCAACTCAGGTTGGTTTCCGCCAGCTGTCGCTCGACTATCGCAAGAACACGCCGACCGGCGCGGCAGGCGCGCTGCAGGCGAACCCGTTCATTCCGGCCAATCTGCAATTCTCGACACTCTCCGGACCCACCGCGATCACGGGCACGCAGAATGTTGGCGTGCGCCTCTTCATCGGCTTCGGCAATGACAAGAGCAAGCAGCAGGTCGACTACCAGATCGGCGGACTCGGCATCAAAGGTGATTTCTTCATCCAAGGCTGGAAGTACGACGCCTATGCGCAGGTCAGCAAGTCTGATTCGACTTACCTGTTTCAGTCCTGGCTGACCGACAGGGTCGCGCAGACACTGGATGTCGTGGTCGCGCCTGCCAGCACGGCCTCGAATCTGATCCGCACGATCAATGGTGTGAACTACACCTGTGCGGTGAACGTCACCAATCCGTCTGCCGGCGCCTGCGTGCCGGCCCCGGCGATCTCGGCTGCCCTGATCGGCGGGCAAGTCCCGCAGGACTGGATCGATTACACCTGGAAAGACGTGGTCGGCAAGACGATTTACGAAGAGTCCAGTGTGTTCCTGAACCTCGACGGCAACTTGTTCTCGATGCCCGCTGGCGATGTGCAGATGGTGCTGGGTGCCGAGTACCGCAAGTCGCGTATCAACGATACGCCGGCCATCGACAGCCAGAGGGGCAATCTCTACAACCTGACATCGTCGGCGATCACGAAAGGCAATGACGCGGTGCGGGAGTTCTACACGGAGCTCGAGTTCCCGTTACTGCGCGACAAGCCGGGCGCCAAGGACCTGACGATCAACGTCTCGGGTCGCTACACGGATTATGATTCCTACGGTTCGGACGAGACCTACAAGGGAACGCTGATGTACAAGCCAGTCAGCTGGCTGTCACTGCGCGGCACTTATGGCACGTCCTATCGCGCACCGGCGTTGTTCGAGCAGTTCCTGGGCGCGACCACCGGCTTCTTGCCTGGCACGTCCGATCCCTGCAACAGCTATGACGCGCCCGGAGTCAACCCAGTGCGTGCGGCCAACTGTCGTTCGGAAGGGTTGCCTGCCGCATTCCAGCAGAACAATGGCATCACGGTCTTCTCGCAAGGCGGCGCGGCGCAGGGCCTGGAAGCGGAGACCTCGGACAACTTCACGGCCGGCATCGTGTTCCGGCCTGATTTCCTGCCCGACAATTTCGGCGAACTGGCCCTCGCGGTCGATTACTACGACATCAAGATCGACAACGGTGTCGCTCGCGTCGGGTCGACGAATTTGTTCAACCTCTGTTACAACGATCCGGGCTTCCGGTCGGCTTCGGGCGCGGGCTTCTGCACCTACCTGAGCCGCGATTCTTTGAATCGCCTGACGGTGTTAGATTCGTACACCAACGTATCGAAGCAGGGCGTGCAAGGTATCGATTACAACCTGCGCTACACGCGTGACATCGGCCCGGGCCGGTTCCGGGCGAATCTTGAGGTGCAAACCTACAAGGAGCAGACCGGCCAGACGCTGCCGACCAGCAGGGTCATCGACAGCAACGCGACGATCGGTGCGCCAAAGGCGACTGGCGAGCTGGCGCTGACCTACACCTGGAACAAGTGGCGCGTCCGTTCCAGCATGGAATACACAGGCGCGATGGACAGCAATGCGCTGGTCGGCAACCTGCTGGCTAACGGCCAGGCGGATCCGACCTTCGTATTCGCGGTTCCGGCCTACAAGCTCTACCACGGGTCGGTGGAGTACGATGCCGAAAAATGGAACGCCACCATCGGTGTTCGCAATATCACCGATGAAATCCCGCCATCGATTTCCTTTGGCGCTTACAACCGCGTGGGTAACGCGGCGCTGTACAGCGGCTACGACTACGTGGGTCGCACGGCCTTCATGAACCTGCGAGTCAAGTTCTGATCCGCCGAGGGCGGCGAGCTAACGCTCGCCGCCCTTCTTCCTGGCGCGGATTTCCGCAATAGTTTTCTCGATCCAGGCCTGCGCCTCGGCGTTGACCTCGCGTGGATCGCGGTTTACCGCCGCAATCGGCGGGCCAATAACCACATCGATCGTGCCCGGCAGCTTGCGCAGGCTGCGCCGCTGCCAGTAGAAGCCGGCATCGTGTGCGACTGGCACGATCTGGCATCCGGCCTGCGAAGCTAACAGAGCACCGCTGGATCCGTAGCGGCGGGTTTCTCCGGGCGGCATGCGGGTGCCCTCCGGAAAGATGATGACCCAGGAACCACGCTGCAACCGGTCCTTGCCCTGCTCGACCACCTGGTTGACCGCCGACGGTCCGCCCGAGCGGTTCACGGCGATCGACTTCATCAGCGCGAGCGTCCAGCCGACAAAGGGAAGCCACATCAACTCGCGTTTCAGCACCCAGACCTGCTGCGGCAGGATCGCCATCATCCCGAAGGTCTCCCACGACGAGGAGTGCTTCCACAGCGACACATGCGCGCCCGCCGGGAGGCGGTCGAGCCCTGTTACGCGGTAGTCCAGCCGACAGAGCCATTTCAAGGAAAACAGCAGCATGTGTCCGTAGCCATTCGCGAGCCGCCAGCGATGCCGGAACGGCAGGATCAGGCACAGGGGGAAGAACAGGATCCCGCAGGCGAAGGTGCCCAGCATGAAGACCAGCGTGAAGATCAGGGAGCCTAACAACTGCACGTTGCAGTGCTCCTGCCGCTAGCCAGGCAGCCTGGAAAAATCGGCAATGCCGGCAAACAGGCCGCGCAACGCGGCGAGCAGCGCATGGCGATTGGCACGCAGTGCCGCATCCGGGTCGTTGACCATGACCTGATCGAAAAACGCGTCGACGACGCCGCGCAAATCCGCGAGTTGCGCGAGCGCGCCGGCGTAATCGCCCTTTGCCACCGCTGCGCGTACCGGGCCCTGCTGCCGCAGCAGCGCCGCGTGCAGTGCCTGTTCGGCTGGCAGCCTGAGCAGGTCCGCGTTGATCCCGTCACCGACCGCGTCCTTGGCGGCGTCGCTGGCTGACTTGCGCAGTATATTGGCAATACGCTTGTTAGCTGCGGCGAGGCTCGCGGCCTCGGGGCGCTGCAGAAATGTTGCCAGCGCCGCAAGACGCGTGGCGGCATCGCGCGGTGAGCGCGGATTCGCGGCCATGACGGCGTCGAACATTTCGGTGCTGTGGCCGTTCTGGCCGTCGACCAGCAGGCCACGCAACCGTTCAAGGATGTAGTCGAGCACTTCCTGCGCGGCCGTCGTCGATTTGACCGGCTGCAGGCTGACGGCGCGGTTTACCCACTCGCGCAGGTCGAGATCGAGATTTTTCTCCAGCAGAATGCGCAGCAGGCCGATGGCCGCGCGCCGCAGGCCGAACGGGTCCTTAGTGCCGGAGGGCTTCTGGCCGATGGCAAAGATTCCGGCCAGCGTATCGAGCCGGTCCGCCAGCGCGACGGCGATGCTGGTTGCATTGCCCGGCAGCGCATCGCCCGCACCGCGCGGCAGGTAATGTTCGGCGATCGCATCCGCAATATTGGCCGGCAGGCCGTCGGCGCGCGCGTAGTAGCGGCCCATGATGCCCTGCAGATCCGGAAACTCGCCGACCATGCCGGTGACGAGATCACACTTCGCAAGCTCGGCGGCCTGCCTGGCGGCCGCGGCATCGCCGCCCAGGGTCATTGCAAGCTCGCCTGCCAGCGAGCTAACACGCCGGACCTTGTCGCCGATCGAACCCAGTTTGGCCTGGAAGGTTACGTTGTCCAGTGCGGCGCGCCTTGCGGTCAGTGGCTGCTTGCGATCCTGCTCGTAAAAGAACGCGGCATCCGATAGCCGGGGCCGGACCACCCGCTCATTGCCAGCGCGTACCTTGGATGCGTCGCGGCTTTCGATATTGCTGACCGTGACGAACCACGGCAGCAGCGCGCCATTGGCATCCTCGACCGGGAAGTAACGCTGGTGTTCCTGCAGGGTTGAAATGAGGACTTCGCGCGGCAGGTCGAGAAACCGTGCTTCGAACTGCCCGGCGACCCCGACGGGCCATTCGACCAGCGCGGTCACTTCATCTAACAATTCCTCGGTGATCAGCGGCCGACCCATGTTTCCGGCGCGCAGCACTTCCGCGCGCACCCGGGCTTTGCGGGATTCAAAATCCGCCAGCACCTTGCCTTTGGATTCCAACAAGGTGGCGTAGTCCGCGGGCGCAGCGATGCGCAGCGCCTCGGGCGCATGGAAACGGTGGCCGCGCGTCTCGCGACCGGAGTCCGTATCGAGAATCCGGGCGGGAATGACTTCCTGGCCAAAGAGCAGCACCAGCCAGTGAACCGGGCGTACAAACTCGGCGCTGCTCGAGCCCCAGCGCATCCGCTTCGGGATCGGCAGGGCATCGAGCGATGCCTGGATAATGCCTGGCAACAGGCTCGCGGTAGGCGCGCCGGGCTTGCTGCCTTCGAACAACAGGAATTCGCCCTTGCCTTCCTTGACCCGGCCAAGCTGCGCGACGGTAGTGCCACAGGACTCGGCAAATGCGCTCGCCGCGCGTGTCGGCTGGCCGGTGGCATCGAAAGCCGCATTGACCGGCGGTCCGCGACGGCGCTGTGCCTGAGTCGGCTGCGTCTCGGCGAGCGCGCTGATCATTACCGCAAGCCGGCGCGGTGTTGCGTAGGACTTGAGCGCAGTGAATCCAATGCCTGCAGCGCTGAGCCCGCTGCGAATTCCCTCGGCAAACGCGTTCTCGAGTTCACGCAGGGCGAGCGGCGGCAACTCTTCGGTGCCGAGTTCCACCAGCAGATCACGGACGCTCATGCCTTGCTCCCGGCGGCGCCATCGCGCAGCATCGGAAAGCCCAGCGCTTCGCGACTGTCGTAGTAAACCTGTGCCACGCCGCGCGCCAGCGTGCGCACGCGCAGGATGAACCGCTGCCGTTCAGTCACCGAAATCGCGCCGCGCGCATCTAACAAGTTGAAGGTGTGCGAGGCTTTCAGCACCTGCTCATACGCCGGCAGCGCGAGTTTGGCGGCCAGCAGTTGCTGGCAGGCGGCTTCATGCTCGTCGAAGTGCCGGAACAGAACCTCGACGTCGGCGTGCTGGAAATTGTAGGCGGACTGCTCAACCTCATTCTGGTGGAACACGTCACGGTAGGTGACCTTGCCCTGCGGGCCCTCGGTCCAGACGAGATCGAACAGGTTTTCGACCCCCTGGATGTACATGGCCAGGCGCTCGAGGCCGTAGGTGATCTCGCCTGTGACCGGGCGGCAGTCGAGGCCGCCGACCTGCTGGAAGTAGGTGAACTGCGTGACTTCCATGCCGTTCAGCCACACCTCCCAGCCCAGGCCCCAGGCGCCGAGCGTCGGGGACTCCCAGTCGTCTTCGACGAAGCGGATGTCATGGGTCAGCGGGTCGAAACCCAGCATCTTCAGGCTGCCGATGTAGCGCTCGAGGATGTCCAGCGGCGAAGGCTTGATGACCACCTGGAACTGGTAGTAGTGCTGCAGCCGGAACGGGTTGTCGCCGTAGCGGCCGTCGGTCGGGCGGCGCGACGGCTGCACATAGGCCGCGCTCCAGGGCTCCGGCCCGATGGCACGCAGGAAGGTGGCGGTATGGAAGGTCCCGGCGCCGACTTCCATGTCGTAAGGCTGCAAAATGACGCACCCCTGCTCGGACCAGTACTGCTGCAGGGCGAAAATGAGCTGCTGGAAGGTGCGCGGTGCGGCCATGTTAGATGCTGTGCAAAGCGCGCGATTATAGATGAGAATTCCCGCAGAGGGTTTTATGGACGCAACATTACTGGCTGCGATCGAGCAGCTGCACGATCCCGCGGGCTGGGTGCACCTGGCCACCATTGGCAAGGATGGCGGGCCGCATGTCACGCCGATGATGATGGGCCTGCACGCGCCCTACCTGCTTTTCAGCATGACCGGCAAACAGAAGATCCGCAATCTCGAGCGCGACCCGCGCGCCTGCGTCGCGATCTCCAAACCAGTGACCATGGCGCACGTGATTGTCTGGGGAACCATCGAGATTCGTCGCGATGCAGAGGCCCAGCAGTGGTGGGAGGAGATGATCGTCAGGTCTTTCGGGCCGGACGGACTCGGTAAGCGCGCGCGCCAATTGTCGGCGGACGGCACCAGCCTCGGTGTGCTGACGCCGACTCATCACCGGATCTATGGCCTCAACAAGAGCTAACAAATGGATGCGGCAGAAGAGATTTTTCGCGGCGGGTGCCTGTGCGGGGCGGTGCGTTACGAAGCGCAGGGTCCGGCGACCCAGTTGTGTTTCTGCCATTGCGAAACCTGCCGCCGCGCGGCCGGCGCACCCGGCGTGCCGTGGGCGACGTTTCAGGCGCCGAATTTCAAGCTGACGAAAGGGGCGCTGACCGAGTATCAGTCCTCGCCACAGGTGGTGCGGGGATTCTGTGCGCAATGCGGCAGCTCATTGACGTACCGCAACAGGGCGCGCGCGACGGAAATCGATGTGACCTTGGCAACGCTCGATGACCCGGAACGGCTCGCGCCGAAGGCGCACATCTGGATGCAGGACCGCCTGTCGTGGGAAATGCCCGGCGACAGCCTGCCGCGGTTCGCGACCCATCGTACCGATGGCAACAGCTAAGCCGTCAACCGCCCGCGCCCGACCAGGCCGCGCTGCCGCACCGACCGCGTTCGCCAGCGTGGCGTTGCTGCGGCGCTGGTTCGCGAAAAACCACGACAGCGCTGACGCTATTGTGATGCGCCTGATGCGCAAGCACGCGGCCCATCGGGGCGTTACGTATGCGGATGCGCTCGATGAGGCGCTGTGTTTTGGCTGGATTGACGGTGTCACGGGCGCATTCGATGCGGACAGTTACACGGTCAGGTTTACGCCGCGACGCGCGCGCAGCATCTGGAGCCTGGTCAATATCAGGCACGTCGAGCGCTTGCGCGACTCGGGCCGTATGATGCCCGCAGGCGAAAAGGCGTTCGCCGCGCGTACCGCGGCGCGCAGCGGCGTCTACTCGTTCGAACAAAAGCAGACTGATCTGTCGCCGCCATACCTGAAGCGCTTCCGAGCTAACAAGCGGGCCTGGCATTTTTTCGCGGCCCAACCGCCTGGATACCGCCGCAGCAGCGTGTTCTGGGTCATGAGTGCGAAACAGGATGCAACGCGCGAGCGCCGGCTGGTGCAGCTGATTGCGGACTCCGGTGCCGGCCTGCGCATTGCGATGCTGCGCCGATGAGTACGCGCGCCAGCCGGCTGAATGCGGTCCTGTTGCCCGGAATCTACGTGTACTGTTCCCTGCCGCCCGGCACCGATATTGGGGGCGTTGCGGTCGCCGCGAGCATCGTGGAACCCGAGGGCATATCAATGGTCGTGCAGGAGCAGGAGGCGGTCGCAAGGGGCTGGCAGGTGCTGTTTCGCGCGGCCTGGATTCAATTCGGCCTGGTCTCGGCGCTCGACGCTGTTGGCCTGACGGCGGCGGTTTCGCAGGAACTCGCTGCAGCGGGAATTGGTTGCAACATGGTCGCCGGTGCGTACCATGACCACGTTTTCGTGCCGGTCGAGCGCGCGTCCGAGGCGCTCGAGGTGCTCAATCGCCTGCGAATCAATCTGGCTCACAAAGAATGAAAAACCTTGAGCATCTCTTTGAACACAATCGGCGCTGGTCGCGCAGCATGCGCGACCAGGACCCGGAATTCTTCAGTAAGCTGGTGCAGCAGCAATCGCCGGACTACCTGTGGATCGGCTGCTCCGACAGCCGCGTGCCGGCCAACCAGATCGTCGGGCTGCTCCCGGGCGAGCTGTTCGTGCACCGCAATGTCGCCAACGTGGTCGTGCATACCGATCTCAATTGCCTGTCGGTGATGCAATTTGCCGTCGACGTGCTCAAGGTCAGGCACATCATCGTCTGCGGGCACTATGGCTGCAGCGGCGTGCGCGCCGCGCTGCGCCGCGACCGCATCGGCCTCAGCGACAACTGGCTGCGTCACGTGCAGGACGTCCACGTAAAGCACGCTGATTTGTTAGCCAGGGCGACGACGGAGGTCGCGGCGGCCGACCAGTTGTGCGAACTCAATGTCATCGAGCAGGTGTCCAACGTCTGCCAGACGACCATCGCGCGCGACGCGTGGGAGCGCGGCCAGGAGCTGTCGGTGCACGGCTGGATCTACGGTATCCAGGATGGCCTGCTGCGCGACCTGGACGCCAGCGTCAGCAGCGCCCGGGAAGCCGCTGCCATGCACGGGCGCGCAATGGCGCAATTCCGTTAGGCTGGATCAGCGGGGGCGCAGTGGGCAAGACCAGACTGGAAGCATTCAGCGACGGCGTGATCGCGATCATCATCACGATCATGGTGCTGGAGCTCAAGGTGCCGCATGGCGACCAGCTGGAGAACCTCCGGCCGTTGGTTCCGGTCGCACTCGCCTATGTGCTGAGCTTTGTCTACGTCGGAATCTACTGGAATAACCACCACCACCTGCTGCACACCTGTCAGCGTGTTACCGCGGGAATTCTCTGGGCAAATCTGCACCTGCTGTTCTGGCTGTCCCTGACTCCATTCGTGACCGGCTGGATGGGCGAGAACCATTTTTCGGCACTGCCGACCATGCTGTACGGCGTCGTGCTGCTGATGGCGGCGGTCAGCTACTTCATCCTGCAATACGCGATCATCGCGTCGCAGGGACCTGAGTCGCTGCTGCGCAAGGCGGTCGGGCGTGACCGGAAGGGCTGGCTGTGCCTCGCGCTATATGCGCTCGCGATCGGCGTGGCGCTCCCGGCGCCGTGGGTGTCACAGGCCATTTTCGTGCTGGTGGCGTTGATATGGCTTGTGCCTGACCGGCGCATCGAACGCGTGTTAGGCAGCGGCGACTAGTCTTGTACCTCGCCGACGGCTTCCTGCAAAGCTTCCTGTTTGGGGCCACGCTCGCAGCAGCGGTCGGGCCGATCGCGCTGTTGATCGTCAACTACGGCATGTCGCGGGGTTTTCGCGCCGCATTTGCGGCGGGCTGTGGTGCTGCCGTCGCCGACCTGCTGTACGCACTGCTGGCATTCATCGCCGGTGCGCAGCTCCTGGCCTGGCTCGCGGATAAGCAGGACGGGTTCCGACGCGTCAGCAGCCTCGTGCTCATTTTGTTAGGTCTGTGGATGATGTGGCGCGCCCGGGCGCCCCACGTCACTCAACAACCGGTCGCGGAGGCGGCGACCGCTACCGCGAGCGCGCAGCGGCCGTTCCTGACGACGCTGCTGTTGACCATCGTCAATCCGCTGACAGTATTGGTTTTCGCGGGGTTTGCAGGCCAACTGCCGCTGGGCGGCTCGGTGCGCGCAGCGGCGGTGCTGGCGCTGGCGGTGTTCGCGGGCAGCCTGATGGTGCAGACGGCCTTTGCGCTGGGCGGCGCGGCCATGGCGCGCGTGTTGCGCAATCCAGGCTGGCAGCGTCTGCTCAATGGCCTCAGCGGCGCGGCCATCGCCGCCTTCGGTCTTCACGGCATGTGGCAATGAATGCGTCACGGCGTGCATTGCTGGCGGGCCTGTTGTCCGCGCCGCTCGGCGTGCGTTCACGGGAGATACTTCCAGTGCAGGATCTGACACGAATCGATCATCTGATCTACGCAACACCAGATCTTGACCGGACGGTTGCGAAGCTCGAGCTGCGGACCGGCGTTCGTGCCAGCGCCGGCGGCAGCCACCCCGGGCGCGGCACCCGCAACGCCTTGTTAGCTCTGGGGGCGCGTTGTTATCTCGAGATCCTGGGGCCGGACCCCGGGCAGCCGCCGCCGGAGCGGCCGCGAACGCGCGGCATTGATCAACTCCAGGCGGCGAAACTCGTGGGATGGGCGGCTAACGCAGTCGACCTGGACAGCCTGTCGCAGCACGCCAGGGCCCAGGGCGTGGAATTAGGCGCCGTGCGGCCCGGCAGCCGGCGGAAACCGGATGGCAAGCTGCTGCAATGGCGGTTTACCGACCCTAACAAAATTCTCCTGGATGGCATGGTGCCATTTTTCATTGACTGGGGCGGCGCCGCGCACCCGGCGCTCGATGCCGCCAGCGGATGCCTGCTGCTAGAGCTGCGAGCCGAGTACCCGGACCCTGCCGCTGTGCTTCGTGCCCTGCACGCGCTTGATCTCAGGATCCCGGTCACCCAGGCAGCTGTTCCTGCGTTGGTCGCCCGAATAAAAAGCCCTCGAGGAATCGTTACGCTGCGCTAGAATTCGCGCCGCCCGATAAGTGGGCAGCGCCACAGGATCGACGTTTTCGGAGATTTTTCGCACTATTTTTGAGCAAATTCCCTTTTGGGCCGCCCTAATTTAGTGCATAATAATCCTACGGGAACCGTAAGTCTTTGAAAAATAAGGCAACCTTGCTTGGCATGCGACCTGCATTGTTACTGTGCTTAATCTTTACCGGAGGCTAACAACCCATGACCCCTAGCGATGTCCTCAAGCTGATCAAAGAAAAAGAGGTGAAGTGGGCGGACCTGCGCTTCACCGACACCCGTGGCAAGGAACAGCACGTCACCATCCCGACCAAGGTGGTCGATGAAGGTTTCTTCCGTGACGGCAAGATGTTCGACGGTTCGTCGATCGCCGGTTGGAAGGGCATCAACGAGTCGGACATGATCCTGATGCCGGAATCCAAGACCGCGGTGTTAGATCCGTTCTTTGAGGAAGCCACGGTCAACATCCGTTGCGATGTCATCGAGCCGGCGACGATGCAGGGCTACGAGCGCTGCCCGCGTTCGTTAGGCAAGCGCGCCGAGGCGTATCTCAAGAGCACCGGTATCGCCGATGGCGCGATGTTCGGCCCGGAAAACGAATTCTTCATCTTCGACAGCGTACGCTGGACCAACGAAATGCGCGGCTGCGGCTACGAAATCGATTCGGTGCAGGGCGCCTGGAATTCGAATACCAATTATCCCGAAGGAAACAAGGGACATCGTCCCGGCATCAAGGGCGGCTACTTCCCGGTTCCGCCGGTCGATGCATTCCAGGATATCCGCAATGCCATGTGCGGCGCCTGCGAAGACCTCGGCCTCGTGGTTGAAGTGCATCACCACGAAGTGGCGACCGGTGGCCAGTGCGAAATCGGCATTGGCGCCGGCGGCCTGGTCAAGAAGGCCGACGAAGTGCAGATCCTGAAATATGCGGTGCATAACGTCGCGGCCGGCTATGGCAAGACGGCCACGTTCATGCCGAAGCCGCTGGTTGGGGACAATGGCTCGGGCATGCATGTGCACCAGTCGCTGCAAAAAGACGGCAAGGCGCTGTTCGCCGGCGACAAGTACGGCGGCCTGTCCGAGACGGCGCTGTACTACATCGGCGGCGTCATCAAGCATGCCAAGGCCCTGAATGCCTTCACCAATGCCGGTACTAACAGCTACAAGCGCCTGGTGCCGGGTTTCGAAGCGCCGGTGATGTTAGCTTACTCGGCACGCAACCGTTCCGCGTCGATCCGTATCCCCTGGATATCGAACCCGAAGGGGCGCCGTATCGAAGTGCGCTTCCCTGACTCGCTGGCGAACCCGTATTTCGCGTTCGCGGCGATGATGATGGCGGGCCTGGACGGTATCCAGAACAAGATCCATCCGGGCGAGCCGGCCGACAAGGATCTGTACGATCTCGAGCCGGAAGAGGCGAAACACATCCCGACGGTGTGTCATTCGCTCGACATGGCGCTCGAGCATCTCGACAAGGACCGTGAGTTCCTGACCCGCGGTGGAGTGTTCACCAACGACGTGATCGATGCCTACATCGGCCTGAAGATGCAGGAGATTACCCGCTTCCGGATGAGCACCCATCCGGTTGAGATGGATCTCTATTACAGCTGCTGATGATTTGACAGTGTCAGGCCTCCGGTTGAGGCAACAGATGGGGGCGCTGGCGATGCGATCACATCGCCGCGCCCCTTTTTTGTATCTGGGCCTGCGTGGGACTATGCTCTACAGTTATGAACCTGCAGCGACTTACCTTAAGGTGGCCAGCCCAGCTGTTAGCCTGCGCAACCCTGTTGGTGCTAACAAACCAGCCGTCCCGGGCCGAGATCTACAAATGGGTCGACAAGGACGGAGTCACGCACTATTCCGATCGACCAGCGCCCGGCGCGACCGAGATTGTGGTTCCACCTGCGCAAACCTACCAGGCGCCACCACCGCAGGCTTTGCCAGCGCCGAGGACTGCCCCGACCGCAGCGCAAGCCCGATCCGCCAAGGGGTCTTGCGAGCTGCGTTCGCCGAAGCCGGAAGAAGTCCTGGTGAACGTACCCTCGATTACCCTGAACTTCAAGGGACCGGAAGGATTGTCGCCGGTGCTGATGCTCAACAAGAAACGTTACACCGCGGAGCGCGACTCCAACACGATCAAGGTCGAACCAGCTTCCCGTGGCAGCTACGAAGCCGACCTGACCTTCGTCAACGATCGCAACGAAGTGGTATGCACCGTGCCCACCATGACCTTTTATGTGCGGCAGCCGTCGGTGATCAACTCGCCCGCACGGCGCAAGAAGCCTGGCTAACGCAATGGCGGCCGCTGGCCATGGGGGCACCTCATGGCCGTCAGTAGGAATTTTGTCTCGCCGCTGAGTCATTACGACTCGACTGATTTGCTCGACGCGCTGACGACCGGCATGGTCGTGCTGGATGCCCAGCTGTGCGTCATCTATGCGAACGTTGCTGCGCAGGAGGCCCTCGGGATCAGCTTCAATTCGGTCCGCGGCCGGCCATTCACGGGAGTGGTGCTGGAGGCAGACCATCTGCTGGCAACGCTGCGCCGCGCGACCGCCGAAGGCGCAGTGCTGACCGAACGCGAAATCGGCATCAAGATTGCCACGGCGCCGCGCGACCAGCGGATATTTGATATCACGGTCACGCCGATGGAAGGCCAGATGACGGGCACGCATCTGCTGCTGGAAATATCGGATGCCGCGCCCCGACTGCGCATCGCGCGCGAGTCGGAACTGCGCAGCCGCCTCGATGGCAGCCGCATGATGGTGCGGCAGCTCGCCCACGAAATCAAAAATCCGTTAGGTGGCCTGCGCGGCGCGGCGCAGCTGCTGGAACGCGAACTCGACGATGCGGCGCTGCGCGAGTACACGCAGGTCATCATCAGCGAGGCGGACCGGCTAACCGCGCTGGTGGACTCGATGTCATTGCCATCGCGGCCGCCACAGAAAACGCACGGCAACATCCACGAGATCTGCGAGCACGTGTATCGGCTGCTGCGGGGCGAGGCGCGCAACATGGTGCTCATCGAGCGCGACTACGATCCCAGCCTGCCGGAAGCGGATTTCGACAAGCACCAGCTGATCCAGGCGCTGCTCAACATCGGGCGCAATGCGCTGCAGGCGGTCGGCGAGCGTGGCCGGATCACGCTGCGCACGCGCGTGCTGGCTAACACGCATATCGACCAGCAGAAACATCGCCTGGCTGCGCGCATCGAAGTCGAGGACAACGGTCCCGGCGTGCCGCAGGAGCTGCGCGCCAGCATTTTCTATCCGCTGGTGACCGGCCGCGCGAGCGGCACCGGCCTGGGCCTTGCGGTCGCGCAGGACCTGGTGACGCGTAATGGTGGCGCGATCGAGTTCACCAGTGTCCCGGGCTGCACGATCTTCTCTATGACGCTGCCGCTCGACAACGTGCAGGAGGCCCCATGAACGGCAAGCCGGTCCAGGTCTGGCTGGTCGACGACGATGCGTCCATCCGCTGGGTGCTGGAGCGCGCGTTGCGCAATGCGGGCATGCAGCCACGCTCGTTTGAAGTGGCGGAAACCGCACTCGAGGCCTTGCAGCAGGGCACGCCTGATGTGCTGGTCACGGACATTCGCATGCCCGGCCAGTCCGGCCTCGAGCTGGCGCAGCAGGTTCGCAAGGCGCGGCCGGGACTGCCCGTGATCGTGATGACCGCGCACGCCGATCTCGACAATGCGGTGTCGGCATTTGCCAGCGGCGCCTTTGAGTACCTGCCCAAGCCCTTCGATATCGACCAGGCGGTCGCGCTGGTGAAACGCGCTGCCGCCAGCGCGCCGGGCACGGGCGCCAACCCGGAACTTGACTCGCCATCGCCCGAGTTGTTAGGCCGGGCGCCGTCCATGCAGCAGGTGTTCCGCGCGATCGGCCGGCTGTCGCGCACCTCGACAACGGTGCTGATTACCGGCGAGTCGGGCACCGGCAAGGAACTGGTCGCACGCGCGTTGCATGAGCATTCGCCGCGTGCCGCACGCAAGTTCGTGGCGCTCAACATGTCGGCAATTCCGGGCGAGTTGCTCGAGTCCGAGCTTTTCGGGCACGAGAAAGGCTCATTCACCGGCGCAGATGCGCAGCGCCGCGGCCGCTTCGAGCAGGCCGATGGTGGCACGCTGTTTCTGGATGAAATCGGCGACATGCCCATTGCGCTGCAGACCCGGTTGCTGCGCGTGCTGGCCGAGGGCGAGTTCTATCGCGTCGGCGGCCAGGCGCCGGTCAAGGTCGACGTGCGCGTCATCGCGGCGACCAACCAGGACCTGCTGGCGCGGGTGGCCAGCGGCCAATTCCGCGAGGATCTCTATCATCGCCTCAACGTAATCAACATCCACCTGCCGCCGTTGCGTGAGCGCACCGAAGACATCGGCATGTTGTTAGCTCATTACCTGCGGTTGACGGCCGGCGAGATGGGAGTGGAGGCGAAGACACTGTCCGCCGCCGCGGAGCGGCAGCTGACGGCCTACCAGTGGCCCGGCAACGTGCGCGAACTCGTGAATCTCAGCCGCCGCCTGACGGTACTGGCGCCCGGGCGCGAAATCCAGGTCGAGGACCTGCCGGCCGAGGTCAAGCCGGTCAACGGCACGGCGGCGGGCAGCATGGACGACTGGTCGCAGCGACTGGCTCGCTGGGCGGACTCGCAGCTCGATGGCGACAACGCGCCGCTGCTGGATGTCGCGGCGCCGGAGTTCGAGCGGGTGCTGGCGCTGGCGGCACTGAAGCGCACGCAGGGGCACAGGCAGGAAGCCGCCAAACGTATCGGGTGGGGCCGCAATACCCTGACGCGCAAGCTGCGCGAGCTCGGTATCGACGAACATGCCGAACCTTGAAATCAGGCGCGAGGATCCGGCGGCAGCCGACGTCCGCGCGCTGATTGAGGAACTCGATCATTACCTGATCGGGCTCTACGATCCTGAAGAAAACCATTTGCTGGATATCGAATCGCTGCGCGCGCCGGATGTCAGCTTTTATGTTGCGCGCGTCGATGGCGTGGCGCTGGCCTGCGGCGCGCTGCGTGTCATCGAGCCCGGAGTGGGCGAAGTGAAGCGGGTGTATGCCTCGCCAGGGTCTCGTGGGCAGGGTCTCGGCCGGAAGATCCTGGAAACACTGGAAAGCCGTGCCCGCGAACTGGGGCTGCAGGAAATGAAACTGGAAACCGGCAACCAGCAAGCGAAAGCCCTGGCGCTGTTCAAGGCGTTTGGGTTCAGGCCCTGCGGACCTTTCGGGGGCTATCCGCAGGGCGTCACCAGCCTGTTCTTCGTCAAGCCCGTCCGTTAGGTACTTGTTAGCTCAGCGGGCGCAAAGCGCGCAGAAACGCAACCGGATCTTTCAGGTAGGCGTCGCGCATCCGCTGCGCCTTGAAGTCCGGATAGAACTCCTCGGAGCCATCTTCGAACGCCGCCAGGCAGTTGTGGCCGTGGGTCAGCGCGGAGATCTTGGGGCCGGGTGTCCGGGCCGACATGTCAGATTCGATGGCGCCTGAGAATACGCCCATGACATGAGTCCGCTGCGGCGCGAGTTCCGCGCGCAGTCCCTGGCACATCGCGTTGGCCGCAAACTTGCTGGCGCAGTAGCTGCCGACAGACGGCGCGCAGAACAGCGCGCCGATGGACAGCACCTGGATGATGCCGCCGCCGTCGTTAGCTTTCAGGATCGGTGCGAAGGCGCGCACCATCGCGAGCTGGCCCCAGAAATTTACTTCCATCTCCGCGCGCGCGGCGTCCAGCGTTGGTGGCGCGAGAAAACCACTCATGGCGGCGATGCCGCCATTGTTGATCAGCAGCGTGACATCGCTGGCGCTGCGCGCCGCGGCACTGACCTCGGTTGCGTCGGTGACATCGAGTTCGATTGGAATGACGCGGCCCGGCGCGTGCGCCACGACGACATGCAGCGAATCCGGATTGCGCGCGGTCGCATAGACACGGCGCACGCCGCGTTCCAGCAGGGCCTCAACGAAACCCCGGCCAATTCCACGGTTGGCGCCGGTCACCAGCGCCGTGCTGCCCCGAATCTGCATGGTTTGCCTCCAGCCTGCCAGAATGCCGCCACTGGAAATTACCACGGCTTCGTATAATTGCTGCATGGATAAACTCGACCTGATGTGGCAGCAGCAGTATTTCGGCAACAGCCTGCGCGACTGGGTGATTGCCGGCGTTGCGTTTATCGCGGTCCTGACGCTGTTGCCGTTGGCGCGCAGCTACCTGCTGGCCCAGCAACGGCGGCTGCCCGCGGGCGTGCCGGGCGGGGTTACGCTGGCGCTGCGCCTGCTGGAGCGCACCAGCAGGATCTTCCTGTGGGCGCTGGCGCTGTTTGTCGCCGAACGGTTTCTCGATCTGCCGCCGCTGGTTGAGCGAGTGTCCAAGGTGCTGGTGGTCCTGATTGCCTGGGGCCAGGTGGCGCTCTGGGGCAGTGCCGCGGTGCGTTTCGCGCTGGAACGACGCCGCGACGAAACCGCGGCGGCGCGTGGCCAGCGGGACCTGCCGGTCGATGTCAGCGGTTCGTTCGACATCCTGCTGTTCATCGCGCGCATCGTGGTGTTCGCCGTTGCGCTTTTGTTAGCTCTCGACAATCTCGGCGTGAACATCACGGCGCTGGTGGCCGGCCTGGGCGTCGGCGGTATCGCCATCGCGCTTGCGGTGCAGACGGTGTTAGGCGACATCCTGGCCTCGCTGTCGATCACGCTCGACCAGCCGTTCGTGGTCGGCGACTGGCTGCGGCTCGAGGATTGCGACGGTGTGGTCGAGCACATCGGCATCAAGAGCACGCGCCTGCGCAGCCTGTCCGGCGAGCAGATCATCATCTCCAACGCGGACGTGCTGAAAAGCAGGCTGCGGAATCTCGGGCGCATGCCCGAGCGGCGCGTGCTGTTTACGCTGGCGGTACCCTACGAAACGCCGGCGGCGCTGCTCGACAAGCTGCCGCTGCTGGTGAAACAGGCCGTTGCCGCGGCGCCTGGCACCAACTTCATTTACTGCCTGCTGCGGAACCTGGGCGAGTACGCTCTTGTTTACGAGGTCGTCTACTTCGTCAGCGAGCCGAGCACCGGCCTGCGCTATGTTGAAGTCATGGATACGGTGAATCGCGGCATTCTCGCGGCGTTCGATCGCGAGGGCATACGCTTTGCGTATCCGACGCGCCTGGTCCTCAAGGAAGGCTAGTCGCCGAGGCGCAGGCTGCCGACCAGCTCGCTCACACTGGCCATATTGTTAGCAGCGAGGTAATCGGCGATGCCGTTGTTGATCTTGCGGCAGACCAGCGGATCGTAGAACAGCGCGGTGCCGATGCCGACGGCGCTCGCGCCGGCGATCAGGAACTCGAGCGCGTCCCTGGCGTTGACGATGCCGCCCTGGCCGATGATGGGCACGTTATGCTTTTTCGCTATCTGGTAGACCTTGTGCACCATCAGCAGCGCGATTGGCTTGATCGCCGGGCCTGAGAGTCCGCCCTGGGTGTTGCCGATCACGGGCCGGCGCGTCTTGACGTCGATGGCCATGCCCATGACCGTATTGATCACCGACAGTCCGTCGGAGCCCGCTTCGATGCAGCGGCGCGCGTTTTCCGCGATGTCGGTCTGGTTCGGCGACAGCTTGGTGATGATCGGCTTGCGGGTTACCTTGCGGCAGGCTTCGACCACCCGCGCCGACATGTCCGGATAATTACCGAACTGCACGCCGCCTTCCTTGACGTTAGGACAGGAGATGTTGATCTCGATGCCGTCGATCGGTGAGTCGTCGAACAGGCGCGTCACTTCGATGTACTCGTCGAGCGTCGAACCGGAGACATTGGCGAGGAAACGGGTTTCGGAGAAATCCAGGCTCGGCAGGATCTTCCCCACGACCGAGGCGACGCCCGGATTCTGCAGACCGATGGCGTTCAACATGCCCATCGGTGTTTCATAGACGCGGTGCGGCGGATTGCCGAGGCGCGGCTGGCCGGTCGTGCCCTTGAGCGCAATCGCTCCGACATCCGTGTTCGAAAAACCCTCGACGCGCGTGTATTCCTCGCCAAAACCGACGCAACCGCTCAGTAAGACGATCGGCGAGGCGAAATCCATGCCGCAGAAACGGCTGCGCAACGACGCTGCCGGGCCGGTGGCGACATCTGCGGGCTGGGCGGACATGGCGTCATTATCGCAGAGCGGGCCCGCGGTTGGTTACCATTGTGCGGGCCATGTTTCATATCGTGCTGTGCCAGCCGGAGATTCCACCTAACACCGGGAATGTCATCCGGCTGTGCGCCAATACCGGCGCGCACCTGCACCTGATAAAACCGCTCGGATTCGATCTAGACAAGCGCTCGTTGCGGCGCGCCGGCCTCGACTATCACTGGATGGCGACCGTGCACCAGCACGCGAATTTTGCGGCCTGCCAGGCCCATTTGACGGGCGCGCGCTTCTGGGCCATCGAAACCGGCGCCGCGCTGCACTACAGCGCGGTTGTATACCGGCCTGGAGATGCGCTGGTTTTCGGGTCGGAGCGCCAGGGCCTGTCGGCGGAGGTGCTGGCGGCCATCGGACCGCAGCAGGTTGTCGATATCCCGATGCGCGTCGGCAATCGCAGCCTCAACCTGTCGAATTCCGTGGCTGTCGTGCTGTACGAAGCCTGGCGTCAGCAGGGGTTCGCGCGCTAGTCGTGCTCGGCGCGCACCGGGCGCAGCATCAGGTCGCGCACCGCGTCCCGTGGCGCGAGGCCCTCGTACAGGACGCTGTAGATCACGTCGGCGATCGGCATGTCGACGTTGAGTTTCGCGGCCACCGCATGCACCGCGCGCGCCGCGCGATAACCTTCGACCACCTGGCCGATCTCGGCCTGCGCCGCCTCGACACTGCGGCCTTCGGCTAACAGCAGGCCAAAGCGCCGGTTGCGCGACTGGTTGTCGGTGCAGGTCAATACCAGGTCGCCGAGGCCCGCGAGTCCCATGAAGGTCTCGCGCCGGGCGCCGAGCGCGACACCGAGCCGCGTCATCTCGAACAGGCCGCGCGTGATCAGCGCGATGCGCGTGTTAGCACCGAAGCCCAGGCCGTCGGACATGCCGGCTCCCACCGCCAGCACGTTCTTGACGGCGCCACCGGTTTCCACGCCGATGATGTCGTTCGAGGTATACATGCGGAATTTCTCGGTCGCCAGCGAATTCGCGAACGCCGCCGCGAATTCCTCGTCGCTCGATGCTATGGTCATGGCGCTCGGCAGGCCGGCGCCGACTTCGCGGGCGAACGTCGGCCCGGATACCACCGCCGTCGGCCAGCGGCCGCCTAACACATCGTTCGCGACCTGATGCGGCAGCTTGCCGCTGTCGATTTCAAAACCCTTGGTTGCCCAGCAGACGCGCATGTCGGCGCGCAGCAGCGGACGCAGCATCAGCAGCGTGTCGCGAAAAGCGTGGCTTGGCACCGCGATCAGGATGTCGCGCACCGCATCGACCGCCGCTGCCAGATTGCCGGCAATCGACAGCGCCGGGGGGAAGGCTGCGCCCGGCAGATAGCGGCGGTTCTCGCGCTGCGCGGCCATCGCGGCCAGCTGCGTGGCATCACGGCCCCAGAGATGGGTGTCGCGGCCGCTGCGCGCGCACTGGATTGCCAGCGCCGTGCCCCAGGAACCCGCACCTAACACTGCAATGGAATTTGGCATGGAGGACCTGGCCGGTGGGCTAGTTTTTGACGGCTTCCTGCGACTCCGCCAGCGAGCGCGCGTACAAGGCATCGAAATTGACTGGCGGCAGCAGCAGTTGCGGGAAACCGCCCTGCGCCACCAGCTGTGTCACCACCGCGCGCGCGTACGGAAACAACATCGCAGGAGCGACGCATGCTACCGCGCGGCGCGTGTCTTCGTCGCTCAGGCTGCGCATGGTGAACGCGCCCGACTGCTTCACTTCCACGATGAAGGCGGTCTTGTCGGCAAACTTGGCGGTGACATTGACGGTCAGCGTGATTTCACGCGTGTCATCACCGATCACATCGGAATTGGTATTCAGATCGAGGGCAATCTGCGGATTCCATTCCTTGGGGTCGAAGCGCGGGCCACTGGGCGCTTCGAAGGAGCAGTCCTTGAGATATACCAGCTGCAGGGCGAATTCGGGTTGTGGGGCTTCGTCGGTCATGTTGTTCCTTTGTTAGGTTCCGGCCAGCAGCGGATCGAGCCCGCCGCTGGCATCCAGGTCGTGCAGGTCGTCAGATCCGCCCACATGGGTGCTGCCGACAAAAATCTGCGGTACCGAACGCCGGCCACTGCGGGCCTGCATTTCGCCGCGCTTATCAGGGCTCGCTTCGATGTCGATTTCCTCAAAGGCCACGCCCTTGCTGTTCAGCAACTGGCGCGCCCGCTCGCAATAGGGACACCAGCCGGTCGTGTACATCACTACCTTGGCCATAGATTCAGGAAGACTTGCCGTCTTTTCCAGCCGCACCCTTGGCGAGCGGCATGTTCTCGGCGCGCCAGGCTGCCAGGCCGCCGCGCAGGTTGACAGCGGTCGTGAATCCCTGCCGGCCGAGCTCGCGCGCCGCCGAAGAACCCAGCGAGCCCGAATCACAAACCAGCACCACGGCCTTCTGCTTGTATTTCTTGAGGATTTCTTCGGCCTTCAGAATCTGATCGGACGAGAAATTCCGTGCGCCCTGGATGTGCCCGGCGGCGAATTCGTCCGGCTTGCGCAGATCTAACACGACCGCGCCCTGATTCATGAGGCGGACGACATCCTGGGGGCCGACCGCCGCAAACTGCGTCTGGCGCATGCGAATTTCGTTGGCCAGGACCGCCAGCGCCATGGCCACGGCCATGGCCACCAGGAAGGGGTGGTTGGTTACGTATTCCATCAAGTGCTGCATGGCGGGTTCAGAGCCTCTTTCGGGCTGTCAAAAATGGTGGCGGATTATATCGGAAGGCTGGTTCTTATAGACTGCGCCCGCCAAATGCCCGTATTTGCCCCAAATCGCCGTTACCAGATGCCCTTTTGGGCTGGCTTGTTGCTGGCGGGCGCCGCCGCCTGGGCACAGCAGTCCGGCGCCGACCAGGCCCGCACCGAGGCCGAATTGGCGAATATCCGCGGGGAAATCGAGCGCGTGCAGGCCCAGGTGGCCCGGGACGCCGCGGAGCAGGACCGGCTCGCGCGCGAGCTGCGTACCGCGGAAAAGGCCGTAGCTAACGCACGCATGCTGCTGGCCGGCATCCAGGAGCAACGGCGTGACGGGGCCGCGCGGCGCCGCGCACTGGCCGGCGAGCGCGAAGACGTTGAAAACAAGCTGCGCGCCGAGCGCGCGGCGCTGGCAGGGCAGATGCGGGCCGCGTACATGATTGGCCGGGAGGAACCGCTCAAGTTGCTTTTGAACCAGCGCGACCCGGCGCGCGCCGGCCGCATGTTTGCCTATTACGGCTATTTCGGACGCGCCCGCGGCGAGCAGATCGAGCGCATCCGCGCCGGCGTCGCACGGATTGCGGAGCTCGAGGACAGCCTCGCGATCGAAGACCAGAAGCTCGCCGAGCTGGAAAAACAGCAGCAGCAGGAGCTCGAGCGTCTCGACCGCGCGCGTGGCGAACGCGGCGTGGTGCTGGTCAGCCTGCAGAACGAAGCGCGTTCGCGCACCGCGGTGCTCGGCCGGCTCAGGCAGCAGCGCGCCAGCCTGGAGAAGTTGTTAGCCGAATTGCGGCGCGCGGCCTCGCGGTTTCCGGTAGACAGCAAGTCGCCGTTCGGCAAGCTGCGTGGCGAGCTGACCCTGCCGGTGGATGGCCGGATGCTGGCGCGCTTTGGCCAGGCGCGCGCCGGCGCAATGCGCTGGGACGGCATTTTGTTAGGTACGGAGCGCGGCGCGCCGGTACACGCGGTTTATCATGGGCGTGTCCTGTACGCCGACTGGCTTGCCGGACTCGGTCTGCTGGTGATCGTCGACCATGGCGGCGGCTATATGAGCCTCTATGCGCACAACGACCAGATCTATCGCAAGGTCGGCGAACGCGTAACCGCCGGCGATGTGATTGCGGCCTCGGGCGACAGCGGCGGCCGCTCGAGCCCGGAACTGTACTTCGAGATCCGCCGCAATGGACGGCCGGTGGATCCTGGTCCGTGGTTCAAGGCCGGGACCTGATGATTGCCGCGCCCCGGCGTTCTGTGAACCGGATCACACATTTCTGGGCAAATGCATCCGGCATGGCGCTGGATGCGCGTCCGCAAATTTGACGAAATGCGTAATCCGTCAACCCGGCAGAAACCCCAGTCGCGGATGATGTCGATCCATTACCCGCAGCGCTTGATCTTTACATGGTCGTCAACGTGGCAGATATCTGGAAAAATCTGGATCCCTATTCCCAGCTGATCCGCTCACTGCTGCCGCGCACCGACAGCGTCAATGTCTTCGATGCTAACGCCGACCTGCGCTGGTCCTCTGAATCGACCACCGGGCCCGACCTGCCGCATCTCGTGCAGGAATCGCTGCAAAAGGCCCAGGCCGAACCTGCCGCGCCCGGGACGATGTTCATCTTTGATAGCGACACGCCGACCTACCTGTGGTGGTTGCGGGACGATGCGGGCGCGCTGATTGCCATCGTCGTGGTTACCACGCGCCGCGCCGGCGAAAGCGAGCCATTGAGTTTCAACTTCGTGCATTCGCTGGCCAAGCCGGCGCTCGAGTGCCTGCGCCGTGAGCTCGCGACGCACGACAACATCCATCGCCTCTTCACGACGCTCGAGGCGCGCGACAAGGATGTCGAGCTGCTGCTGTCGGTCGCGGACCACACCGACGAGAGCGGCGGGCATGGCGATGAACTGCGCAACCTGCTGCAGAACGCCACCGAACACATGGGCTGCGCATTCGCGGTGCTGATCGTGCCGGAGAAGAGTATCGCGATAGTCCGCCCCGGCCCCGGGCGCACCGTCGACGGCAACATACTGGCGCGCACCCATCGCAAACTGCTGCAAATCGCGCAGTCGTGTCGCAAGACGACAGTCGTGAACCGGCTGACCAAGACGTCGGGCGATCCGGGGCCGGGATACCGGCTGGTGGTTTGCCCCGTGAACCACACGAACGGGCGCGCCACCGGTGTGCTGGCGCTGTTCCGCGACGCCGATGCGCCGGTGTTCGAAAGCCGCGACGGGCGCCTGGGAGAGCTGCTCGCGCGCAAGGCGGCGTCCATCATCGACTCAAGTTTCGATGCTCTGTCCGGGTTGCTGACGCGCGCCGCGCTCGAGCGGCGCGCCCGGGCCGCGATGAGCGAGCCGGCGCGCGCGCCGGTCTGGAGTCTCATTTACATCGATGCGGACCAGCTGCACGTCATCAATGAAAACTTTGGCATGCACATCGGCGACCAGGTCATCGCGCAGGTCGGCGACCTGATCCGCCGCCGCCTGCCGCCTGGCAGCCTGGCGGCGCGCATCTCCGGCGACCGGTTCCTGCTCCTGGTGCCGAGTATGATCGATGCGGCGGCGTCGATGGCCGAGTCCATGCGTGAAGCCGCCAGCCAGATCGGCGCGTTGCAGGGCAACGCGCGCCTGCATGTATCCATCACCGTCGGCATCGCCGAAATCCAGGCGTCCAACGTCGAATTCAGCCGCACGCTGACGGAAGCCGAGTCGGCCTGCAAGGTCGGCAAGGATCGCGGCCGCAATCGTGTCGAGCTCTACCAGGACAACGACGCCAGCATCGTGCGCCGTTTTTCGGATATCACGACATCGAGCGAGCTGCGCATGGCGATCGAAAACGACCGCCTGCGTCTCGACGCACAGCTGATCCTGCCGATCGGCGCCAATGAAACCAACACGCCGCCGCACTACGAGTGCCTGCTGCGGATGATCGGCGCCGACGGGCAAACGATCGGCCCCGATCGCTTTCTGTCGGCGGCTCGCCGCTACCAGCTGATGCCGATGATCGATCGCTGGGTCATAGAGAAGACGGTCAAGTTGCTGCAGCCGCACATCGACCTGCTGGTGACCCGGCCGGTGGTTTTTTCAGTCAATTTTTCCGGTCAGTCGCTCAGCGACGAGGAATTTCCCGACTTCATGGTGCGGACCATCGAGAAGAGCGGCATCGAGCCCAGCGTGTTCTGCTTCGAGCTCACGGAAAGCGACGCGGTTGCTAACATCGCGAAAGCGGAGCTGCTGATGCGCCGGCTGCGCAAGCTGGGATGCGGCGTGGCGCTGGATGATTTTGGCACCGGGCTGTCGTCGCTCGCCTACCTGCGCACTCTGCCGGTCACGCTGCTCAAGATCGACGGTAGCTTCGTGCGCGACATCCTCAAGGATCCGCGGTCGGATTCGATGGTGCAGGCCATCACCCAGCTCGCACACACAATGTCCATCGCCACCGTTGCCGAGTACGTCGAGACCGACGAAATCCGCAACCGCGTCGTGACGCTGGGCGTCGACTACGCGCAGGGGTTCGCGGTCGGGCGTCCGCAGCCGATCGAAGACGTGCTGGCCGAGATCCCGCTGTATGCCGGCGCGTCGCCGGTATACCGCTCGGTAGAAGACGTCCTCGGCAGCATTAAGCGCAGCGCCCCGCACTAACAAGCCGCCACTGTGACGCCCGCGCCATGACGGGTACAATGACCGGCATATGAGCCCGGAATCCCCCCTGTTCACGCGCTTCGGCGTACTGGCACTGGCCGCAGGTGCGGCGCTGGGCATTGCGCTGTCATTGACGCTGTGGCCGGGGCGCAATCGCGTGCAGCCGCCCGCGGCCCCGGCAGCCGGCGTTTTGCCGACCGATGACAGCCGTTTGTTAGCTGAGGTCATGGATCGCGTC
>DAIQQI010000001.1:0-10187 GCA_036786925.1 Steroidobacteraceae bacterium | reverse complement strand
GTACGTCGACCCGGTCGATCAGCGCAAGCTGCTGCAGCAGGCGCTGCATGGCGTTGCATCGGGACTGGATCCTTACTCCGCGTTCCTGGATGCAGAGGAGTACCAGGAGATCCGCGATACCACGAGCGGCAGCTATCCCGGCGTTGGCGTCGAGGTCAGCGCCGATCGTGGCGGCATCAAGGTCATGCGTACGCTCGCCGATTCGCCGGCGGCGCGCGCCGATTTGCGTCCGGGCGACCTGATCGTCGGCATCGACAGGACGCCGGTCGGCACGGATCTCGATCGCGCGATCGATCGCATGCGTGGCCTGCCAGGGACCCAGGTCAGTCTGTCGGTGCGCCGGCCCGGCACACCCGACGTGCTCGACCTGGTGCTGGAACGCGCGCAGGTTGAGGTGCACAGCGTGGCGGCGCGGCTGCTCGAAACGGGCTACGGCTATTTGCGCATCGCAAATTTCAGCAGCAACACGCCGGCCGACGTCGAGCGCGCGGTCAACGAGCTGCAGCAGCAAAATGGCGTTGCACTGCGTGGCCTGGTCATTGACGTGCGCAACAATCCCGGTGGCGTGCTGGAGTCATCGGCCGATGTCGCGGACTTGTTTCTCGATGGCGGCCTGATCGTGTCGGCCACCGGGCGCACGGCGGAGGCGCGTTTCAAACTCGAAGCGCGCCCGGGTGATTTGCTGGATGGCGCGCCGATCGCGGTGCTGGTCAACGGTGCGACCGCATCGGCGGCGGAAATTCTCGCCGGAGCGCTCAAGGATAATCATCGCGCGGCCATCATCGGCCGGCGCACCTTCGGCAAGGGTTCGGTGCAGAGCGTCATTCCGCTGTCCGGCGGGCGCGCCCTGAAGCTGACGACGTCGCGCTATTTCACGCCCTCCGGCATCTCGATCCAGGATCGCGGCATCGAACCGGACCTGCCGGTCGAGGGTGTTGAAGAGCCGCCGCTTGGCGTCGAAGCGCCTGATTCGCTGACGCTGGCGCGCCGGGATCGCGAAGTGCGGATCGCCGTGCAGCGCCTCAAGCTGCCGCCCCGCGTCACGCTCGCCTCCCGGCCGGGCTGACATGGATCTGTTAGCCTGGTTTGTCGATCTCATACTGCACCTCGACCGCCACCTGGTAGAACTGCTGGCGAACTACGGCGTCTGGATTTACGCAATACTGTTCCTGATAGTGTTCGCCGAGACCGGGTTTGTCGTTACGCCGTTTCTGCCGGGCGACTCGCTGCTGTTTGGCGTCGGCGCGCTGGCGGCGGTCGATACCAGCGGCAACCTGAGTGCGCCGTTAGCCGCGGCACTGCTGATTGCGGCGGCAATTCTTGGTAATACCACCAACTTTCACATCGGCCGCTACATCGGCCCACGCGCGTTCAGTGGAAGCAACCGCTTCCTGAAAGTGGAGTACCTGCGGCACACCGAGGAATTTTTTGCCAGGCACGGCGGCAAGGCGGTCGTGTTGTCGCGCTTCGTACCGATCGTGCGCACCTTCGCGCCGTTTGTCGCCGGAGTCGGGCACATGAACGTGGTCCGGTTCCAGGCCTACAACGTCGGCGGCGCGGTGCTCTGGGTGGTGCTGTTCGTTGGCGGCGGCTACCTGTTCGGCAATATTCCGCTGATCAAGAACAATTTCGGAATCGTGACCATCCTGATCATCATCGTGTCGGTGCTGCCGGCGGTGTTTGCGGTGCTCAGGCCAAACCGCGATACGCCGCCAGGCCCGCGTAAATAAGGCCGCCGACTAACAAGATCAGCTGCGGTATCGCGGCAACCATGAAGCCCCAGCCGCGTTTTTCCGGCGCCTTGCTGTAGCCGATTCCATACATCAGCCGGCCGATGACAAATACCAGGCCGAGGATTGCCGCCCAGCGCTCGCTAACAAAGGTAGCAAAGCAGATCATCGACGGCACGAAGATGATCAGCTGCTCCAGGGTATTCATCTGCACCCGGTAGGCGCGCTCGAAGTCCGGGTTGCCGGTTACCGCAGGGGCGGCAATCTTGTGCTTGCCGCGCGCGGCGCCGACCGCCATGACGAAGTAGAAATATTCGACCAGAGCCAGCGAAATCACGAACCACACTGCTGCCATGTTTGAAATCATATTAAGTTGCTCCCGAAGTGGAATACTTGTTGTTGTGTTCTTGGCGGATGGCAGAATAACGACATGGCCGAGAAAACGCGAGCCTATGCCGCCAGGGTCGATATCGAAGCGCCGCTCGACAGGGTTTGGGCAGCGCTGACCACCAGTGCTGCCCTGGAGCGCTGGATGGGCGCGGGCTCGAAGATCAATCTCCAGGTCGGCGGACTGATTGCGGGAAGCCTGGACCGCAAGCGGCCGTTCTCAGCGCATATCGATATCCTGCTGGCGCCGCGCCGCATACGCATGATTCACCTGCATCCGGAGGACGTGCCGGCCTTTGAAGGCGCCGTGGTCGACGACCTGCTGGTGGAATTTCGTGATGGCCAGACGATCTTGCGCGTGCTGGGCAGCGGCTTTCCGCGCACCGGTGAGCACGGGGCGTTCTACATGCAACGCCAGATGGGCTGGCGACAGTCGTTAGCCCGGCTCAAGGTTTATCTGGAAAATAAACTGGACCTCGCACCCGCAGCCGTACGTTAAACGAGTAATCTCTGATCTGAAGGAGTTGCCATGACTGGATTTGTACTGAGAGCCGTAATAGCAGCCATGGGGCTCTGGCTGGCGACCAACGTGGTCGACGGAATATCCATCAACACGCCGCTGACCCTGTTGCTCGCCGCCGCGCTGTTAGGCGTCGTGAATGCGATCGTGCGCCCGGTGGCCGTCGTGCTTACCTTTCCGATTACGATCGTGACCATAGGGCTGTTCCTGCTGGTCATCAACGCCGCAATGCTCGGGCTGGTGGCGTGGTTGCTGCCGGGTTTCGTGGTGTCCGGATTCGGTGCAGCGCTGTTAGGCTCCATAGTAGTCAGCGTGACCGGCTGGATCGGCTCCTGGTTCATCGGCCCCAAGGGGCGCATCGAAACATTCCGCTCGCGGCACGACTGACACATGCGAAGGATCGCAACCTGGCCCCGGTCATGGGCGATCGCGCTGGTGCTTTGCGCGGCGGCGCCGTTGGCGGCGGCTGCCACCGGCATCACTTTCCAGGGCGCCGCGCGCGACGTGGCTACCGGCAAGCCGCTGTACCGCGAAATGCATTTTGTCAGTGCGCCAGGAACCGCCCGGGAAGTCCGCATCGTCCATTACCAGTGCCCCAACAGCGACGCGGTGTTCGCGCGCAAGGAACTGGACTACACGCCTTCGCGCGAGATGCCGCGGTTCACGCTGACCGACGCGAGGCTCGGGTATGTCGAAGGGCTGCGTACGCTTGCTAACGGCCGCGCGCAGGTCTTTCAGGTGCCGGGAAGCCAACGCAGCGAACGCAATGCGCTGTTGCCCGCCAGGAAAAGCATCGTCGCCGATGCCGGTTTCGATGAGTTCCTGAAACGCCACTGGGCTGAGCTGGAACGCGGTCAAAGCATCAAATTCGCATTTCTGGTGCCGAGCCGCCTGCACGAGGTGGAATTCAAGATCAGCAAACACGGTGACGCGGTCATCGAAGGCGCTCCGGCGAGTGTCATTCGTCTGAACCTGTCAGGTTTTCTGGGCTGGTTCCTGCCGTACATCGACGCCACTTACCGCAAGAGTGACCGCGCCCTGATGCGCTACCAGGGACTGACGAATATGCGCGATGCGGCCGGCGACAACATGACCGCACTGATCGACTTCCCGGCCGCGGAACGCCGCGAGCAGGCGATCGATCTTGCGGCGCTACGCGCCGTGCCCCTCGTTCGCGCTTGTCCTTAGCGATTTCGCATCGCGCGGCCAGGTGGCGAGCGCAACGCCGACGAGCATGACCATCATGCCGAGAAATTGCGCGCTGGTCAGGTGCTCGCCCAGCAACCACCAGCCTAACAGCGCCGAGATCGCAGGCACGACGTAGCTGTAGCTGCTCACGACCGCAGGCGTGCTGTGCCGGGCGAGCCAGGCGTAGGCGGTGTAGCCGATGATGCTCGACATGAACAGCATGTAGAGCAACGACACCGATCCCACCGGCGACCACTGCCAGCGCGGGCCTTCGCCGGTTGCCAGGCCAACGGCGGTCAGCAGCAGGCCGCCGATCAGCATCTGACCGCCGGTAAAGGTCATGAGATCGAGCCTCGAGGGGAAACTGCGCATGTAAACCGTCGCGACTGCCCAGCCCGCCACGCCGAGCAGCGTCACGATCTCGGGCAGATGCATCAGCCCGCTGCTGGGAACAACCGCGGTTTCCCCGGCCAGCAGCACTACGGCCGTGCCGAGGAAACCCAGCAACAGGCCTGCCACCGTGTTGCGGTCGAGCGCGTGCGCGCGCGGTCCAAAAGCACTGAGTATCACGATCCACAATGCCCCCGTGGCATTCAGCAACGCGGACTGATTGGACGCCAGCCACTGCAGGCTCCAGGTGTTAGCACCGTTGGTGATCATGACGCCCGCCATGCCGACCCACCACATGTGGCGCAATTCCTGCCAGTCCAGGCGCGGCCTGTTGCCGAGCACAAAGGACGCTCCGCAGAGCAGGATGCCGGCAGCGATAAAACGCAGCCCACCAAACAGGAATGGCGGCAGGTGATGCACGCCGATGCGCGACACGGCATAGCTGCCGCCCCAGATCAGATAGATCGCTCCGAGGGACAGCACCACATTACGGCGCCGGGTGGCGGCGGCTTTCGCGCCCGGGTGGATCACGACAGCCGGATGGCGGCGCGCTTCATTCCCGCCGCGTCGCGGCGCGGTACAGCCCGAACGCGAGCACGGCAACGATCGCCAGGCCTAACAAGCCACCGAACTGCATGCTCGCTGGCAAGGCCAGGACATCCGCGCGCCCGGACGCCACGATTGGAATTGCGATGATGATGCCGGTCAGGGCCTCGCCGGTAATCATGCCGGACGCGAACAGGATGCCCTTGCGATTGGCTCGTTCGCCGTCCGCGGTGCTGGCGCCGGCGCCGAGGGAGCGCTGTGCAAAATGCGCCAGCAGGCCACCGATGAAAATCGGCGTCATCAGTTCCAGCGGCAGGTAGATTCCGACCGCGGCGGCCAGCACCGGGACACGGAAATCTGACTTGCGGGCTTTCAGTACTTCATCCAGAACGATGATGGCGATGCCGATCACCGCACCAATGGCAACCATGTCCCACGGCAGCGCACCGCCGAACATGCCCTTGGCAACCGACGCCATCAGCGTGGCCTGTGGAGCCAGCAGCGGCTTGGGATGCGCCTCGCTCGGCACGCCGATGCCGTAGGCCGCGGCTAACAAGTTCAGCACCGGAGCCATGATCAGGGCGCAGCTGATGGCGCCGATGCCCAGCATGACCTGCTGGCGCCACGGCGTCGCGCCGACGATGTAACCGCACTTGAGGTCCTGCAGGTTGTCGCCGGCAATGCAGGCGGCGCAACAGACAACGGCCCCGATCATGATGGCGGCCACCGGCCCGGTCTCCGCGTCCTTGCCCATCAGCGCCAGCAGCACCAGGGCGGAAAACAGGATGGTGCCGATGGTGATTCCCGAGACCGGGTTGTTAGACGAGCCGACCAGGCCGGCCATGTAGGCCGACACGGAGCAGAACAGGAAGCCTGCCACGATCATGATGACGGCCATGGGCAGGCTCACCGCGAGCGAACCGACGATATTCTGGTACAGCATCAGCAAAGGCAGGGTAAACAGCACGATGCCGACCAGTACCCACTTCATCGGCAGGTCCTGCTCGGTGTGTGCGACGACGGTGCTGGCGCCGGCGCGGGTCGCCGCCAGGCCGCTGCGGACACCCGACAGCAGCGAGCTGCGCAGCACGATCAGCGCCCAGATGCCGCCGACCAGCATCGAACCGACGCCGAGATAACGAATCTGTTTCGACCAGATGAGGCCGGCGGTGTCTTCAGCCGAAAGACCGGCGGCGGCAGCGGCCAGATCGGGATTGCCGGCGAGAAAATGCGCCGCGTAAATCGGAATTGCGACATTCCAGGAAATCATCGCGCCAGCCAGCACGACGATGCCGATGTTGAGCCCGACGATATAACCGACGCCTAACAATGCGGGCGACAGGTTGGTGCCAAAGTAGACGATGTACTTGTTCCACCAGACGGCGACCGCGGCGGTATCGGGAATCAGACGCAGGCCGCTGGCGGCGGCAATTTTCGCGAAACCACCGCCGATTGCGGCGAGCGCAAGGATCTTGACGCCCTGCCCGGGATTCTCGCCGGTCCGCAGTACCTCGGCCGCTGCCTTGCCTTCGGGGAAAGCGAGTCCCTGGTCGACGATCAATGAGCGGCGCAGTGGCACCGAGAACAGCACCCCCAGCAGACCGCCAAGCCCGGCGATTGCCAGTACCCAGCTGTAGCGAAAGTCAGTCCAGAATCCGAGAATCACCAGTGCGGGCACGGTGAAGATGACGCCAGAGGCGATCGATGACCCTGCCGAAGCGCCGGTCTGGACGATGTTGTTCTCGAGAATGCCGCCGCCACCTAACACGCGCAGCACCGCCATGGAGATGACGGCCGCTGGTATCGCCGAGGCGATGGTCATGCCCGCGAACAGGCCCAGGTAGGTATTGGCGGCCGCCAGGATCATCGCCAGGATGATCGCGAGGATGACGGCGCGCAGCGTCAGCTGCGGCGCAAGAGCGGTGGGTGTATTCATGGATCGAGCTTAACCGTTCTGCGGACCCGCTGAAACCGGGCCGCCTGCCGGGGCCGCCCGCGGGTGACACTGGCTGCCATGATCGACGCGTACACGCTGGTGAAATGGGCTCACGTCTGGGTGATGGGCTACTGGATTGGCAGCGACCTGGTGGTCAACGCGCTGACCTTCTACACCGCCCGCAGCACCGCGCTGCCGGGCGCCGAGCGGCGCCGGCAATGGGACTTCCTGATGGATGTCGACCAGCATCCGCGCAACGCTCTCATCCTGTCGGTGCCGTTGGGGCTGACGCTGGCGGCCTGGTCGGGCCTGCTGCCGTTAGCTTCAAGCGGCGTGATCGCGGTCTGGATCCTGTCGCTGCTGTGGTTCTGGTACATGTGGCTGACGCACTGGAAACGGCACACCCCGCTGGGCAGCAGGCTCGCGGCCTGGGACTGGAACAGCCGCTATGTGCTGATTGCGGCCTGTGTCCTGAGCGGCGGCTGGTCGTTGTTAGGTAGCGGGCCGTACGCAACCGGCTGGCTGGCCTGGAAGGTGATCCTGTTCGGTGGCGTCCTGGCCTGCGGTATTGCCATCCGTCACTACATCCGGATCTCCTACCAGGCCTGGCCGCGAATCTGGGCCGATCAGAAGCAGCCGGGTGATGACCAGATCGTGTTAGACGCGATGCGTCGCGGAACCCATGCGTTGTGGGTTTTGTGGGCCCTGTTGGTTATCATCGGTTACCTGGGCGCCGCCAAGCCGGCGCTGTAAACCAACACGAGGTCTGTCATGCGCAAGTGGCTGGTAGTTTCTCTTCTGCTAACAACTCTGTCGCTGCACCAGGCGGTGGTCGACGCAGCCGTCATGCGGCTCGACAAGGCGACGCTGGTGCAGCAGGTCTATGCCGCGGAACGGGCATTTGCGAAAACCATGGCGGACCGGGATTTTGCGGCATTTGCGCGCTATGTCGCCGCCGATACGGTTTTTTTCGATGGTGCGCAGCCGCTGGTCGGAAAAGCCGCGGTGCTGGCGAGCTGGAAGGACCTGTACGAATCCGGCCCGGCGCCGTTTGCCTGGGATCCTGATCAGGTAGTAGTGCTGGACAGTGGCGACCTGGCGCTCAGCACCGGCGAGGTTACGGACGCGAGCGGCAAAGTGTTAGCTCGTTTCAATTCGATCTGGCGCCGGCAGCGCAACGGACAGTGGCAGGTGGTGTTCGACAAGGGCAGTCCGGTGTGCGCGCCGCCGCCACCGGCAGCAGGCAGCTAACGCCCGGCGTCGCTGTCCAGCACCTCGAGATAATCGCGCACCACGGTTTCAAGGCCGCGAAACAAGGCGTCGCTGAAGATGGCGTGGCCAATGGACACTTCGTCGAGGTGCGGCAGGCCGGCGAACAGCTGCAGGTTGTCGAGATCGAGATCATGGCCTGCATTGATGCCGAGACCTAACGAGTGGGCGAGGCGCGCGGCCTGGGCGTAGATGCCGAATGACTGCAGCGCCGCTTCGTCGCCGAGTTCATAGGAGCGCGCGAACGGCTCGGTATAAAGCTCGATCCGGTCGGCGCCGCAACTTTTGGCGAAGCGCACGGCCTTGTCGTTGGGGTCGATGAATACGCTGGCGCGCACTCCTGCGGCCTTGACGCGTGCGACGCTGGCCCGCAGCACATCGCCGTCACGCTCCGGATTCCAGCCCGCTTCGCTGGTGATCTCGCCCGGGCGCACCGGCACCAGCGTGGCCTGCCGGGGTTTCAGCTGGCAGACCAGGTCGAGCCAGTCGGGGCGCGGATCGCCCTCGATATTGAACTCCAGAGCCGCGCCCCACTGGCCGGCGAAGGCGCTGTGAATCGCGAAGGCATCGGAGCGCCGGATGTGGCGCTCATCGGCGCGCGGATGAATCGTGATGCCGCCGGCGCCCGCATCGATGCAAACCTGGCAGGCGCGGATGACGTCAGGGATCGCGCCGCCGCGCGAATTGCGCAGCGTCGCGACCTTGTTGACGTTAACGGACAGCCGGATGGGCATCGCAGGTCAAGTCATCAGCGGCCCGAAGCAGTCGATGACGGCGCAGGCGTTGGATTCACCTGCTGTCACCCATCATCTTCTTCGCCCAGGGCGACAGCAGCAACATCACGATGCCGGCGAGGGCGCCCCACCAGAAGATGAACAGGAACTGGCCCGGCATGGTCGCCAGGTTGTTAGGATCGAATTCGCCGGCGATCTGCCCGGCGAGGTTGTTACCCAGCGCGGTGGCCATGAACCACACGCCGAGGGCCTGGCCGACAAATCGCGCCGGCGCGAGTTTCGAAAACGACGACAGCCCCACGGGCGACAGGCACAGCTCGCCGAACGTGTGGAACAGGTAGGTGAGGATCAGCCAGGTCGGCAGCACCTTCTGGCCGGCGACCACGTACTGCGATGCGAAATACATCACGATGAACCCCACGCCCATGAGTATCAGGCCGAGACCGAACTTGACCGGCGATGATGGGTCGAGATTGCGCTTGCCGAGACTGACCCAGAGCGCCGCGAACACCGGAGCAAACAGAATGATGAAGATCGGGTTGACGCTCTGCAGCACGCCCGCTGACATGTCCCAGTTGCCGATCATGCGGTCGGTGTGCCGCTCGCTGAACAGGTTGAGTGATGCGCCGGCCTGCTCAAAGCCGGCCCAGAACATCGCACAGCCGAGAAACAGCAGGAACATGACCCCAACGCGCTTGCGCTCTTCGATACTCAGGCCCGCGAAGAAGCCGAGATAGGCGAAATAGCCGATCGCAGCGACCAGGATGATGGTCGACATGCTGCGATTGATCGCCACCGGATCGGGATGAATCGTGCCAGTGATGCTGAGCACCACGGCAACCGCGAGGACGCCTAGGAAAGCTAACACGCCGGTCCAGCTGCCGCGCCCATGCGTCGCGACGCCGCCGGCGACCAAGCCGGCGCCATGCAGGTGCTTCTTGGTAAGCGCGAATTGCGTCAGGCCGATCAGCATGCCGACGGCCGGCAACGCAAAGCCGACACGCCAGCCATAACGCGCCGCCGCCTCCGCGACAAAAAACGGCCCCAGCGCCGCGCCAATATTGATGCCCATGTAGAAAATCGAAAATCCCGCGTCCCGGCCGGAGCCGCCGTCAGGATAGAGTTGCGCCACGATCGCGCTGATGTTGGGCTTCAGCAGGCAGACGCCCAGCATGATGATCAGCAGGCCGCAGAAAAACACGGTTGGCGTGCCGAAGACCAGCAGTGAATTGCCGACCAGGATCAGGATGCCGCCCCACCAGACCGCGCGTTGCGCACCGATGATGCGATCGGCGATCCACCCGCCTAACAGGGCGAGGATGTACGAACCGGAGATATACAGGCCGTAGATCGCGTTGGCCGACTTGTCGTCGAGGCCGAGGCCGCCGCCGTTGACGGCGCCCACCAGGAACAGCACCAGGATCGCGCGCATGCCGTAATAGGTGAAGCGCTCCCACATCTCCGTCATGAAGAGCGTGGCAAGCCCT
>DAIQQI010000302.1:3257-4171 GCA_036786925.1 Steroidobacteraceae bacterium | reverse complement strand
GGGCCCTGCCGCCCGAATATAACGCCGCCGACGCCACCATACACTTCGAGGTACTTGGAGATCTCTGGCACTTTGCGGTAGACGCCGAAGTTCAGAAACGTCGCCGAATTAGACTGGCCCCATTCCGTCGGGTTCCGGGTGCTGGCTCGGTTCATGCGCACCACCCCCGCCGTGAACACATAGGGCCGCTGGCCACTGTAACTCGCACCAGCCATCAGGTCGTACTCGACCGCGCGGTACAGCTTGAAGTCGGCCGCGTAATTGAAGCCGGCCTGGTCCCAGAAACAGGCGCTGGTGGTCGGGGTATTCGGGCCGAAATCGCACTGCTGCTGCTGGCCCGACCAATCGCTGCGTTTCACGCCGTAGTTGAATTTCCAGCGATCGTTGCGCCAGTACGTGCCCTGCACAATCACCACGCTTTGACTGGGTGGCCGGTAGCCCGGCGAAGTGGCAGCCGTGTTGGTGTTGCCTTGCGCGCCGTAGAAGGCGCCTTTGGCAAACGAGCTCTGGATGCCACCGCGGCTGTCCTGATAGATCGCCTCGATGAGGTTCTTTTCATTCGAGTATTGAATGAACGCTTCAAAAATACTTGGCGACGGCGGTGGCACCAGCGCCGTTGCGAGAGGGTCGATGACATTGAGCGGATTGCGCTTCTTGGCGCGCCCATAGGTTCCTTCGAAGCGGATCTTGCCGATCGGGATTTCGTATTCGCGCGTCGCGTAACGCACGGCTTCCGGAAACACCCCATAGCTCGCGCCTGACTCGGCCCACGGGCTCGACAGGCCGATCGGGTAGGCGAACGAATCGGAGCGCGTCCAGGAGCGCGACGACATCTTGCCGACCTGCAACGAACCAAACTTCGGATAGGAGATGCCGACATAGCCGTCGATCAGGTAATTGCCAAAGATATCCGG
>DAIQQI010000302.1:0-3247 GCA_036786925.1 Steroidobacteraceae bacterium | reverse complement strand
CACCACGCCCGCGGCACCGAGGCTCTTGAGGAAGGGTTCTTCCGACACGCGGCCGCTCGCCTTGGCCTCTACTTTGACTGCATTATCGAACTCGTATGCCAGGCCCAGTGTCAGCTGCGCCAGTCCCAGGTTGCTCGACCGGCGGCCGGACGGTCCACCCTGGTTGAGCATCGGGTTGATCGATGTGAGCACGCCGCGCGGGTCGAACGGCGATGGATTGACCAGGCCGAGCGAGCAGTTGTCGCAGAATGTGATTTCGTCCTTGGCAAACCCGACCACCTCGAGCGGACCAAAATTCACGGCCATCGCCGGAGCGGTGAACAGCAGGGCGGCGACCGCGACATATCGACTGAAGGCGTGGCTGTTCACAGCGGTCTCCCGATTCAAAAGTTTGAAGCGGCTGTCCCGCTTGACGTTAGGGCAGGTTTGCATCGATGGCGCATTGGGGTACATGTCGGTGCGCACTCAGTTGAAGTAGATGTTGTCGACGTACAGCGCGCCCGCGGCATTCGGCTCGAGCTTGATCTGGATGATCGCGGCCTTGTTCGGCGCCGTGTAGCTGCTGAGCGGAATGTCGATGCTGTTCCAGCTGCCCGCGGTCACCGGCACCGTCACGAAGTTCTCCGCGCCAACCGAAATGATCGACACCTTGACGCTCGTCAGGCCGGGCGTCCAGAAGTCCAGGTGCAGATTGGTCTTGGTCGTCACGTTGACCGAATTGGCGGCCCAATCAATGCCCTCGTACAGGCCGCCGGGTCCGGCCCAGCCGTAGCGCAGCGACTTGTTGCCGGCAATCGTCGGCTCGCTGAAGGTCACGGGCGGGCTCTGACCCCAGTCTGGATTCGGCAGGAAATTTGCGATCGTGGTGGCGTCGCTGTAGATCGTGATGGAGCCTGCCGGGATTACGGTGGTCGGCGCGCAGGTCGGCGCCGTCGTGCCGCAGCTGGTACCGGGCGTGTCCCAGAAATAAACGTTGTCAACGTACAGCGTGCCGGCGGCATTGGGTTCCAGCTTGATCTGGATGATCGCGTTCTTGTTCGGCACCGTGTAGTCGCTGAGGTTGATGTCGATGCTGTTCCAGGTACCGGTGGTCACAGGCACGGTCACCGCATTCTCCAGACCCGCTGAAATGATCGACACCCTGACGCTTGTCAGGTTCGAGGTCCAGAAATCGAGATGCAGCTTGCCCTTGGTCGATACGTTGACCGGATTGGTGTTCCAGTCGAGGCCCTGGTACAGACCGCCCGCACCGCCAAAGACGTAACGCAGCGACTTGTTGCCGGCGATCGTCGGCTCGCTGAACTGCACGGGCGGATTCTGGCCCCAGTTCGGGAACGGATCGAAGGTCGCGATCGTCGTGGCCTCGCTGTAGATCGTCACCGAACCCGACGGAATCACCGTGGTCGGCGCGCAGGTCGGCGCCGTGGTGCCGCAACCGGCGGCCACCGCCACGAACAGCACGTCATCGAAGTAATAGGTCTGCGCACCGGCCACGGCACCGGTCACGCCGAAGTTGAAGAAAATTGTCAGCCGGTTGTAGGTAAACGCCGGGTTCAGCGCCGCCGTGCCAGCGACCTGGTTGGCGAAGTTGAAGGTCAGCGTTTCCCAGGCATTGGCGAGTGTCGTCGTCGCTTCGGTCTCGACCGAACGCGTCGGATCCGAAGCATCCTCCGCCTTGAGGCGGACCTTGATGCCAGCGGCCGGCGAGTACACGCGCACCGACATGCGCGTGTCAGTTGCCGTAAACGGAATCCGTCCAACCGAGTTGGCAGGGCCCGTGGACATCGTCGTGCCGGCAAACACCTCAGCGGTTGCCGACCGGCGGACCCGGACTACTGGATTGCCCGCATTGGTTGGATCAGGAGCTAACGCCGAGTCCTCGGCTCCCGCGAAGCCGGCGAAGCTGTAGGAAACCCCGGCAGTACTGAAGTTTATGTCCGTGAACGGGCTGGTGAGCGGCAGGCCGCCGCCGCCGATGAACGCGATGTCGTCAAAATAATAGGTCCTGGCTCCCGCAGTGGCGCCCGATACACCAAAGTTGAAAAAGATGATGACGCGGGTGTACGTGAAGCTTGGATTCAGCGCGGGTGTGCCCGCCACCGAGTTGGCGAAGTCGAAGGTCAACGTCTCCCAGGCATTGACTCTCGTGGTCGTCGCCTCGGTTTCGACCGAACGGCTCGGGTCGCCCGAGTCTTCGACCTTGAGGCGCACCTTGATGCCCGCCGTCGGCGAATAGACCCGCACCGACATGCGCGTGTTAGCTGCGGTGAATGGTATGACGCCCGCGGTCAGTCCACCGCCCGTCGCCACCACGCTGCCGGCGAAGACCTCGGCGGTCGCTGAGCGATTGACGCGGCCCACTTTGTTAGTGCCGCCGGTCGGGTCGGTCACGATCTGTGTGTCCTCGGCGCCACCAAAGCCGGCAAACGAGTAATTGATCGTGGGCGAGTCGAACGTGATGGTTGCAAATGGCGGCGGAACATAGAAACCCGCGCCCTGATAGAGATCAGTGTTGCAGGCCGGACCCGCAGGCGTGCCGCAAAATACGTAGCGCGCACTGCGCTGAATGCTCCACAGGCCCCAGCCGTCATCGATTCCCTTCCAGGCTTCGTCAAAAGCCTCGAAATAGAAAATCGTCAATGGCCCGCCGACGGATCCCTGCCAGGCCGGGTAATTCTTGGCCGCGTTGCCGTACAGCAGGTCGGAATACCACTTGGCGTTCACCGGGTTGGCTTCGTATTGTTCGATTTCCGATCTGGGATTGGTCTGCCGCGCTTTCCAGCCGGTTTCGCCAATGACGATCGGCATCGACGCGCCGACAGTCGTCGTTACGCCGTTCACGCCGCGGTACTGATAGGTCGCGACCGCGTTGTAATTGGCCTTGGCAGTGACCAGCGCTGCCTCCATAGATGCCTTGGCGCGGTCCGCGCCCGCCGCGACCGCGGACTGCTGCCAGTTCCACTGGTTCTCATTGCTGATGGGATACAAATGGATCGACGCGAAATCGATCAGCGGCAGGATCGTATCTGGTTTCACCGCGACGCGGTCGCCGAACGTGGAGCTGAAGCCCGCATAAAAAGTGAAGTCGTCATCGACCGTTACCGGCTGCGTCACCTGGGCGCGGATGTTACGGACATAACCTTCGAGGCACGCGAGCGGCATGAACTTCGAATAGAACGAGGGTTCGTTGCCGACACTGATCGCGACGACGTTAGGGTACTTGGAGAGCTTGGTGATCAGGTAGGCG
>DAIQQI010000492.1:0-1288 GCA_036786925.1 Steroidobacteraceae bacterium | reverse complement strand
GTGAACGCCGCCGTGACTGAAGCACACGCTGCGTTTCTGAAATGGCGCACCCTGCCCGCGCCACGACGCGGCGAACTGCTGCGCCTGATGAACGACGAAGTACGCCGCACCAAGAGCCAGCTTGGACGGCTGGTCTCAATCGAGGCCGGCAAGATCCTGTCCGAAGGCGTCGGCGAGGTGCAGGAACTGATCGATATTTTCGATTTCGCGATCGGCCTGTCGCGCCAGTTGTACGGCCTGACGATCGCGTCGGAACGCGGCGAACACCGGATGATGGAAACCTGGCACCCGTTAGGCGTGGTCGGCGTCATCACGGCCTTCAATTTTCCGGTCGGGGTCTGGTCGTGGAATGCGTCGCTGTCACTGGTCTGCGGCAATGCCATCGCCTGGAAACCCTCGGAAAAGTCGCCGCTGGTGTCGCTGGCCCTGCATGCGCTGTTCCAGAAAGCCGCGCAGGCCTTTGGACCCGATGCACCACCCGGATTGCAGCAATTGCTGATCGGTGGCCGCGCCGTCGGCGAAGCGCTGGTAACAGATCAGCGCGTGCCGCTCGTTTCGGCCACCGGTTCCGTCAACATGGGCCGGCAGATCGGCCCGTTGTTAGCCAGGCGCTTTGCGCGCAGCCTGCTGGAGCTGGGTGGCAACAATGCGGCGATCGTCGCGCCTTCGGCGGACCTCAAGCAGGCGCTGCGTGCGGTCGCATTTGCCGCCATGGGCACTGCGGGTCAACGTTGCACCAGCCTGCGGCGTCTGTTCGTGCACTCGAGCATCTACCAGCAGTTCGTGCCGCAGCTGCAGCGGGTCGTTGGCTCCGTGGTTGTTGGCAGTCCGCTCGATGCTAACACGCTGGTCGGACCGCTGATCGATGAAGCCGCATTTCGCAACATGCAGGCTGCGCTGCAGGAGGCGAGGCAGCTGGGTGGCATCGTGACCGGCGGCGAGCGGCAACACGCGGCGGCGGCCCTACAGGGATTCTATGTGCGCCCCGCGCTGGTCGAAATCCCCGGCCACGAGGGCCCGGTCCTGCGCGAGACGTTCGCACCGATTCTGTACATCCTGAAGTACGACGACCTGGACACGGCGATCGCGATGAACAACGCGGTCTCTGTGGGCCTGTCGTCAGCGATATTCACGCTCGACCTGCGCGAAGCGGAGCGTTTCGTTTCCGCGGTCGGTTCCGACTGTGGCATTGCCAACGTCAATATCGGCACGTCCGGGGCGGAGATCGGCGGAGCGTTCGGCGGTGAGAAGGAGACCGGCGGCGGCCGCGAGGCGGGGTCCGATTCCT
>DAIQQI010000301.1:0-4194 GCA_036786925.1 Steroidobacteraceae bacterium | reverse complement strand
TGCAGCGGGTAGTCGCAGCGGGCCGCCAGCTCGCCGTAAATCGCGATCAGGTCCTGCACGCCGCTGACCTTGGCCGAGAGCACGATGTGATCATGCGGCAGCCCGAGTTCCTCGGCGCGCGCGGCGCTTTGCAGGCAGCTCTCGACCACCGCGCTGCGCATGACCTCGTTGGCGCTGCGCGGCGCCGCCAGCGCGTTGTTGTCGTCCATCATCTTCGTCAGCAGGTCGCTGTCGAGGCTGCCCCAGTTGACGCCGATCCGTACGGGTTTCGCATGAAGACACGCTGATTCGATCATCTCGGCAAATTGCGGGTCGCGCTTGCTGCCGCGGCCGACATTGCCGGGATTGATGCGGTATTTCGCCAGCGCCGTAGCGCAGCCCGGATGCGCTTTCAGCAGCTTGTGACCGTTGAAGTGAAAATCGCCGATCAGCGGCACGTCGCAACCCAGCTGGTCGAGCCGCGCGCGGATCGAGGGCACCGCGGCGGCAGCCTCGTCGCTGTTGACGGTGATGCGCACCAGCTCCGAGCCGGCGCGCCACAGCGCGTGCACCTGCAGCGCCGTGCCTTCGGCATCCGCGGTGTCGGTGTTGGTCATCGACTGCACGACGATAGGTGCACCACCGCCAATTCTGACGCGGCCGCCAACCAGAGTTCCGACGCTGACTCTGCGCGACATCATGAAGCTAACAAAAGTAACTGGCTGCGCATTACGGCATGCGGCTTGAATGCCAGGCGATGAGGCGCCAGCGGCCGCGCTCGCGCCGGTACACATCGGTATAGGCCAGCTGGGCGATAACCTGGTTGCCGGCCATGTCGGCGTCGACGCGCGCCTGGCCGTTCAGGATCGCGATCTCGCCGTAGCGGCGCACGCGGGCGCTGACCAGTTCGAGCTTGCGGTATTTGGTCGAACCGCTGCGCAGGCTGCCAAGATATTCAGCCTTGGATTCACATTTGCCGTTGGAATGGCAATAGCTCATATCCTCCGCCAGCCGGAAATCGAGCGCCGCGACGTCTCCGGCCACGGTCGAGCGAAACCGGTCCGCTTCGATGCTCAATAATTCGTCGGAGGCCAGTTTGGGGCTTGCGGCCACCGCGGGTGTCAGGGCGCAGATCGCGATCAGCAGGGCGGGTAATCGATCAGCACGCATGCGGGTCTCCGGGGCTCAATTTAGAGGGGACGTAACAATAGCGCGCCGCATTGCGGTTTTCACGGCTACGGCATGCGCGTATGATACGAAGGTCCGTTTAAACATGATCCCGACCGGAGAGAGTGCGCGCTGCGCACCGCCGAAGGCGCAAGTTCCGCCCGGAAACGCTCAGGCACCCGAACGGCGGGATCAATACGGGCTCTGGAGAGCGATCGAACGTTTGGCGTTCGTATCCACCGAAGGGGAGCGGCGACTCGTGCGCCTGATCTCTCAGGTACAAGGACAGAGGGGCGGCCGTTGCCACCAATTGCAGCGGCCGCCCTTTTTTTTTGCGCCGGGCGTGCGCGGCTTGAATGAGGCGCCATGGGCAGACGGACACCGCTTTACGACCTCCATGTGGCACAGGGCGCCCGCATGGTCGATTTCGCCGGCTGGGACATGCCGGTGCTGTATGGCTCGCAGATCGAGGAGCACCACGCCGTGCGCCGCGCGGCGGGCATGTTCGATGTCTCGCATATGTGCGTGCTCGACCTCACCGGCCCGGATGCGCGCGCCTTCCTGTCATATTTGTTAGCCAACGATGTCGGCAGGTTGCGCCTGCCCGGCAAGGCGCTCTACAGCTGCATGCTGAATGAGGCCGGCGGGGTCATCGACGACCTGATCGTGTATTTCCTGCGCGAAGAATGGTGTCGCGTCGTGGTCAATGCCGGTACGCGCGACAAGGACCTCGCCTGGATGCGCGCGCAGGCGGCGCGCTTTGCCGTGGACATAACAGAACGCACGGATCTTGCGATTGTCGCCGTCCAGGGCCCGGAGGCGCGGGCGAAAGTGGCTGCCTTGCTGCCGGCCGCGGAGCGCGGCGGGGTCATGGCGCTCGAGCCATTTTTTGCGCGCGAATGTGGCGCGTGGTTTATCGGTCGCACCGGTTACACCGGCGAGGACGGCTTCGAGGTCATCCTGCCGGGCGAAGATGCGGCGGCGTTCTGGCAGGCGTTGCAGGCTGCGGGCGTTGCCTGCTGCGGACTCGGCGCGCGCGACACGCTGCGCCTGGAGGCCGGCATGAATCTCTACGGCAACGACATGGATGAAACGCAGAATCCGCTCGAATCGGGCCTCGCCTGGACGGTTGCGCTGGCGCCCAGGGAGCGCAACTTCATCGGCCGCGCGGCGCTCGAGGCGCTGCAGGCGCGTGGCCTGTCGCGCAAGCTGGTGGGGCTGCTGCTGACCGATCGCGGCGTGCTGCGCTCGCACCAGAAAGTGCTGGTGCCCGGGGTCGGCGAGGGCGAAACCACCAGCGGCACTTTTTCACCGACACTGCAGCGCTCGATCGCGTTTGCGCGCGTGCCGCGCGCTGCGGGCGCCGAAGTCCAGGTCGATATCCGCGGCAAACTGCTGGCCGCGCGCGTCGTGAAGCTGCCGTTCGTCCGCAACGGCAAAATTCTGTTAGCACTCTGAAGGAGCATCCATGACCCAGGTCCCCGGTGATTTGCGCTTTACCAAGACCCACGAATGGGTGCGCCAGCTCGACAACGGCATGGTGGAGATCGGCATCTCCGATCATGCCCAGCATGCGCTCGGCGACCTGGTATTCGTCGAAGTGCCGGAAGATGGCCGCGAACTCGCGGTCGGCGACGCCTGCGCGGTGGTCGAATCGGTGAAGGCCGCATCGGATGTCTACGCCCCGGTCGCCGGGACCGTGGTGGCGGGCAACCCGGCGCTCGCCGCCGCGCCGGAACTGGTCAACCAGGATTGCTACGGCGCCGGCTGGCTGATGCGGCTGCAGCTGGCTAACAAGGATTACGCGGCCTCACTGCTGGCGCCGGCGGACTACGAGTCCGTGCTGGCGGCGGAAGGGGGCTGACATGCCGTTCATTCCGCATACCGAAGCCGAGGTCCGCGACATGCTGGCGACCATCGGCGTGCCGGCGATCGACAACCTGTTCGACGAAATTCCGCGCAACCTGCGTTGCGATGGCCTGCCGGGCATCCCCGAGGCGCTGAACGAGCAGGAAATCGGCCGCCTGATGAGCGAGCGCGCGGCGCGCGACGGCCGGCCGATCTGTTTGTTAGGCGCGGGCGCCTATGAACATCACATCCCGTCCGCGGTCTGGGCCATTACCACGCGCGGCGAATTCTACAGCGCCTACACGCCGTACCAGGCCGAGGCGAGCCAGGGCACGCTGCAGTCGATCTACGAATACCAGACCATGATGGCGAGCCTGACCGGGCTCGAGGTGTCGAATGCCACGCTCTATGACGGCGCCTCGGCCGTGGCCGAGGCCGCGCTGATGGCGGTGCGCGCGCATCGCCGCTCCCGCAGCCTGCGCATCCTGGTAGCGCGCACCGTGCATCCGCATTACCGCAAGGTCGCGATCTCGACCGCGGGTAACCAGGGCCTGAGATTCGAGGAACTGCCGTTCGAGCGCGGCACGGGCATCACAGACCCGGCCGCACTCAAAGCCTATGAGGGGCAGGACATCACGGCGCTGGTGATCCAGCAGCCGAATTTCTTCGGTGCGCTGGAGGACGTCGATGCGCTGACCGACTGGGCCCACGCTAACAACATGCTGGTCATTGCGGTCGTCAACCCGACCTCGCTGGCGCTCTTGAAGCCGCCGGGGCAGTGGGGCGCAAAAGGCGCCGACATCGCCGTCGGCGAGGGCCAGCCGCTCGGTGTGCCGCTGTCCTCGGGCGGGCCTTATTTCGGCTTCATGACCTCCAGGATGGAGTATGTACGGCAGATGCCGGGACGCATCGTCGGGCGCACCGTGGATCTCAACGGCCACGAGGGCTTCACGCTGACGCTGCAGGCGCGCGAGCAGCACATCCGGCGCGGCAAGGCCACGTCTAACATCTGCACCAACCAGGGCCTGCTGATGACCGCGGCGACGATCTACATGTCGCTGATGGGACCCCAGGGGCTGGCACGGGTGGCCGCCGCCTGTCATGCGCGCAGCGCCGAACTGGTGGACAGGTTGACCGCCGTCAAGGGCGTGCGCCTGGCCTTCAACCGGCCGCGGTTTCACGAGGCCGTGCTGTTGCTGG